>JAHEMV010000600.1 GCA_024643455.1 Cytophagales bacterium | reverse complement strand
ATTATAGAGAAATAATAGAAGTTCCAACCCATGAATTTTCAAATAGAATCGAAATGGAATATTGGATCAAAAATAAGTTTACCAATAACAAAAAAGCTTTCTTTTTATTTAAAGGAACCAACCAACTCCTTTATATTGACAGTTTAACTTTAGAAGACTAATGAGAGAATTTCAATTAAGATCAACACCCTCGATCCTAACGACTCTTAAGGAACCACCTAAAAAAGTCAATAAGCGCAAGACTAAATTGCAACGCTTTAGTTATATACTAATAGCATTGCTTATCATAGGATATGTTGCCGCAAATGCATATATGAGACTAGCTATTATTCAAGCAAATGCCCAAATCGAACTTTATAAACAAATCATCAATTTTCCAACTGATATCGAAATAGAAAAACTTTACATTTCAGAGGGAGCCAAAATAAACATTGGAGATACACTTTTTAAATATTCCATTCCTATAGATGATCAAATAACTACAAGTGAAATAAATAGCGACAAACCAGTAGAATGGATTATAAAAGAAAGAATCAATACTGAAAAAGCTATTGAACTAAAAAGAATTCAGCAAAGAGAAATTGAAGATCAACTTGTTCAGAGAAGACAAATGCTAGCCACAAAAAAAGAATTAATTTTAATAGGTTCTCAAAAAGATAGAAATGATTATGAAAATTTGTCCATACAAATCAATAAACTTGATGCAGAACGAACCGGATTTTTGGAGGAAATCAGCTATTTGAAGCAATTGCTCCTTACCTTAAATTTAGAGCATAGAAATTATTCAACCATCGAAACAAAGAAAAAGGAATTTATTGAAACTAAGTATTACTATACTGCTCAATTAGAGGGCATCATTGGTCAAATAAACTATAACGCAAACGAAATTTGTTATAGAAAAGAAGAATTAATGACCATTCATAGAAACAATGATTTCAAAATTAAAGCATTTTTCAATCCAGAAGACATGAAATATCTTCATGAAGGAGATGTGGTAAATATAAATTATCCTGATAAAACTGTCACCCAAGGTATCATAACCAATTTTCAAATTGCAACATATGCCTTACCTGATGAATTTCAAAAAAAGTATGAACCTACAACTAGGAACATAGTTGCAGAAGTTAAATTATTAAATAATGCACCCAAACCACTCATGAGCTATTACAAAATGAATGTGCAAATATCTAAAAATCGATACAAACTTTAATTATCATGATTTTAAAAAATATACATACCGCCAGTATTCAAGATCTGATTTTCAATGACTTAAAATTTAAAGTTGTTTCAGATCCATTGTCAGTAAATCTGATAAATTTATATGCAATTAATGGTATAATAATACGATCTGACGATTCAAAGATTGTACAACAAATTTTAAGAGAATTAAGAATTAAGAATGATCCTCAATTGTACTTGATCCCAGTATTCATAGATTCAAGTAAATTATTCAAAAAATTTGGCAATGATGTAGACGGTTATTTTGTGAACAATATTAGTCCAATTAGTAATCAAGATTATCAGTCCATTAAAGAACGAATCTTATCCATCAAAAATGACCAGTCTAATGAAAATGACCAATCCACCAAAATTATTATCAAATCTTTACAATTTGCATATTCAAGAAATAAAAATCTAACCCCATATCGGGATAGAACTTCTTTAGTAGGTTATAATATTCCATTTATTAGTTTAGTCACTGGAGGAAATGAATTGGTTGGTTATATTAATAAATTAGACAAATTTTCTTCTAAATCTTTTCTTGATGGAACATTGGTTGACAAAGTGAATCTTTGCAATAGTTGCTTAAGTAGTTACTTAAATTTCCACGAGACTTGCAGCAAATGCTCATCAATCGATTTGAAATATGAAAATTTGATTCATCACTTCAGATGTGCATATATAGGTCCTGAATCAGATTTCAAAAAAGCAGATGCTTTAGTTTGCCCTAAATGTGATAAAACTTTGAATCATATTGGAATTGACTATGATAAGCCTTCAGAAATTTCAAGTTGTAATCATTGCAATCATTCATCTCAAGAAACATCAATGAAAGCTAAGTGCGTGGATTGTGGTGAGCATAATGATCTGGCTCAATTGAATACATTAAATATAAAAGATTATAAATTAACGACCCATGGTATTAATTGGATTACTGATTATAGTGTTGAAGATAAAACAGATCCTGAAAAGTTATCCGACTTGAGCATAGTTCCCGCTACAATCTTCAACTTGCTGGTAGATCAAGAAAAAGCCAGAGTGCAAAATCGAAAGGAAATAAGTTCCTATTTAGGGGAAATAAAAATTAATGAAACGGTATATGCACATCTAAATGAAGTTTATCGATTGAAATTAAAAATGGAGGTTTTAGAAATTTTGAAAACATATTTGCGACCTATTGATATTCTGTGTGCTCAAAGCTCTGGTCATTATAGTTTTCTGCTTCCAGATTCCAAAAAACCACAAGCATATGAATTATATCTGATGATTCTTGACAATCTGAATAAGATTCTAGAAGATAATACCAGTAGCGGACAGCAATTGGTTTCTGGTGATTTGAAAAAAATTTAAATGCATCAATTAAATAATTTATTGCCAGAATTTCTAAATTTTTGGATAGATAGTGGAACGGGGAAATTTATAAGAGTTTTTTGGTATTTTATCATTTTTGAGCTTACGCGGTACATCTTATTGGATTACTTTGTGTATTTCATGAAGAAAATTTTCAGGAAAGAGCGCAATGAAAATTGGGAAAACGCAAAACAAAAACTCAAACTTGAAAATCCCCTTGTTTCGCTTGTTATCCCTGGTAAGAATGAAGGAAAACACATTTTCAAATTAGTTAAATCTCTGAACGAGCAAACTTATGAGAACTTAGAATTGATTGTTGTAGATGACGGCTCTGATGACAACACTCCTGCCATCGGAAGAAATCTTGAAAAGTTAGGAATGATAGATTTATTCTTGAGAAACGATATCAGAGGCGGTAAAGCTTCTGCAGCAAATTTAGCCGTTAGATATGCAAAAGGGAAATACATTATTCATTTAGACGCAGATTGTTCTTT
>JAHEMV010000599.1 GCA_024643455.1 Cytophagales bacterium | reverse complement strand
TTTTCATAAAAATACAATTCGATGCATTGCTCATGACCTACCAGTAAGTCTTTGTCTCCATCTCCATCCGAATCAAAAGCCAATAACGCTTTTCCTCCAGCATGCATAACCCGACCATTTGAAAGATCTGCACAAGTTACCCCATTAAAGGTAAACGAATTGCAATCGCATTCTTCAAACTCACCCCATCTTCTGGTATTTATTTCAAAATCCAACGAATCGGAGTTGCCATATAGCTCCTGACTAAGATTTTTATTGTACCGAATATAACCTCCAATGGCAAAATCATATACCAAAATGTCCAAATCCCCATCGGAATCGATATCGGCAATGGCCGGTACATCCGAGGCATTTGCAATAAGGTTTATCTTTCCTGAAAATCCAGTCGTGAAGAGCGGGTCTGCAACCTTTTCCCATTCTACGTTTTTCCCATTTTGTGTACTATTTTTAAAAACTACAATGCCCCGGCTTCCATTGGAAAAAATATCCTTTTTCCCATCATAATTATAATCAACAAAAAGCACCCAGCCATCTGGTATCGCTGGAAGCAACGCACATAACTCATTAGCTGCTACAAGTTTCTGGTTTTCTATTTTGAATATCTGATAAATATTGGCACTTCGATCGTAGAGTATCCATTCATCAATGCCATCACCATCCAGATCAGCTTTATTATATTGACTAGAATTAAGACCACCCACCCAGGGCATAGCCAATTCCACACCGTCATCGATTACCGAAATTTGTTGCTGCTGTTCAAAAAGCATCTGTCCAATACTATGGTTAGCACTGAAGAGAATGGTAATCAAACATAATGTAAAAAGAAGTCGCATAGGCATTTAAAAAATAACTAAAGACCATATCATTTGTTAGCGAAACAATATATCTTGAGCATTTGATCCAAGATCTCAAAAAACAAACGTTTTTTTTCGATTTAGCATCTATGATAGAAAAAATATATAACATATTTCAGGAAAGTTCCGGGATATGTACGGACACAAGGGCCATTGAACAGGACAACCTTTTTTTTGCACTTCAAGGGCCAAACTTTAATGCAAATAAATTTGCAGCCCAGGCTTTAGCTGATGGTGCCATTTGTGCTATCATTGATGATATGGCTTTCGATATTCCAGGCAAAACGATCTTTGTTGATGACGCACTTACGACACTTCAGGAATTGGCAAAACTCCATAGAAATACACTGAAAATTCCAATCCTTGGAATTACAGGATCCAATGGAAAAACTACAACTAAAGAGCTAATCGCTGCTGTTTTGGGAAGTTCGTACAACACCTTTGCTACAAGGGGCAACCTGAACAATCATATAGGTGTACCATTGAGCGTACTTTCTATAACACGGGAACATGAAATCGCCATCATTGAAATGGGAGCAAATCATATTGGAGAAATTGCACAATTGTCATCAATCTGCCGGCCAACTCATGGAATAATCACCAACATTGGTAAGGCCCATACCGGATTGTTTGGTGGCTTTGAAGGGGTAATTCGGGCAAAGAGTGAATTGTATGACTTTCTTATTAAAAATAAGGCAACAGTATTTATTAATCAAAATCAGGAAATACTCATGAATATGAGTAAGCGATTCGAAAGTCCGGTATTCTATCCTAATCCCGAAAGTTATTATTCGTGTAAAATGATTGGCTCAGATCCCTTTGTTTGGGTTGAAACAGAATTGGGAAATACGGTAAAAACGAATCTCGTTGGCAGTTATAATTTTGACAATATTGCCACTGCCCTTTGTATTGGAAAGTATTTTAATGTTTCTGAAGAAAAAGCCCGTCATGCACTTGCAAGTTACAGCCCTAGAAACAACCGTTCGCAGATTATAAATAAAGGTAGCAATATCATTATTCTGGATGCCTATAATGCCAATCCAACTTCAATGGAAAAAGCACTGGAAAATCTGGCCCAAATGAAAGTCAAAAGTAAATTGGTCATCATAGGCGATATGTTCGAACTTGGAGAAGACTCGAAAGCCGAACACCAAACGATAGGCAAACTGGTTAAGGATTTAAATTTTACCAATTGCATTTTTTGTGGGGAATCCATGAAATTTGCCTATGAATCCTGTGGTCGCGGACACTATTTCAAAACCAGAGACTTGTTAATCGATTTCCTTAAGAACACAAAATTTTCTGAAACAACTCTATTAATCAAAGCATCGCGTGGGATGGCGTTGGAGGGAATTGTGGAGTATTTGTAAATGCTGACAGGTAATAATTTTGTTATTAAGAAGGATGTTTGGTGCGCAAACTATGTCATAACGCTATCTGATTTGTTTGAGAATGCCATTTTTTTAGTTTAACGCTTTTCAATTCAGCATATAACAAAAAGGTTAATCAGTTGAAATAAAGGTTTTTTAAACTGAAAACGTGAAATTTTTAGTAAAGTATAATTAAATGATTCTTCTAAAATTAGATAAATTTAAGTTCCAATATTATCTGTACCAATATTGAAAAGGACACTCATTTTAGTATTTCTTTTTTATGTCGCCAGATGCCTGGCCCCAGGAAACGTAGTAGCACAGAAAACGGATACGATCGTTCATATCAATGGCAATGTGCTTACCGGTGATTTAAGAAAAATGGATTATGGGGTTGTTTCCTGGAAAATGGATGGAATGGGAACCATTAGCATGGAGGAAGTTAAAATTAAGACCATTATTTCAAATAAGGAGTTTGAAATAAAGATGAGAAACGGAGACATTATTTTTTGTTCCTTCGATGCATCAAAGGTGGCTGGGAAAGTATACATCGTTATGGAAAATGAACGAAGATTGGTAAATGTTAATGATATCGTTGAAATATATCCAATTAAAGGAAACTTTTGGAGACGAACCAGTGGTGATTTTAGTTTTGGAGGCAATTATTCAAAAGGAAGTAATATCACAACCTTGTCATCTTCAGGAGATTTATTGTATCGAAAAAAGTCGATTTATTTCAATTTAAGCTGGAATAACAATTCCACTTATCAGAGTGATTCGCTAAGTTCTAGTAATGGGATGGTGTCTTTGGCATGGCAACGAAAATTTAAAAACAATTGGTC
>JAHEMV010000120.1 GCA_024643455.1 Cytophagales bacterium | reverse complement strand
CAGGCTGAGGTGTGGGAAGGATTGCTATTGACATTAAAAGAAACTGTTGGAGGTTGAAATTATTTTTTCAATTGGAATAATAATTGTGCATAAGTGATGTTGACTTGAAAGAGGATTATTTTAATGAAGAAAATTGACAAACTTATCATCGGGTCTTTTCTGGGCCCGTTTTTTCTTACTTTTTTCGTAGTAATATTTATACTGCTTTCCCAGTTTATGCTCAAATATCTGGATGAGATCGTTGGTAAAGATTTAGATACAACGGTCATCATCCAGCTCATTTTTTATTTTAGCGTTTTCATGACCCCCAATGCTTTCCCACTGGCCGTGTTACTCTCTTCATTGATGACATTTGGGAATCTGGGGGAGCACTTCGAACTGACCGCATTAAAAAGTTCGGGGATTTCATTGATCCGGGTGATGGTCCCGATTTTTGTATTTTCAATTTTTCTCACCGGAGCAGCGTATTATTCAAACAATAATATTGTACCTAAAGCCAACCTAAAAGCTTTCAGTTTATTATATGATGTAAAACAAATGAAACCTTCGATGGAATTAAAAGAAGGAACATTTTATAATGGTATAGAAAATTTTAGTATCAAAGTTGGCAAAAAATACCCAGACGGAAAATCATTAAAAGATCTGGTGATTTATGACCATTCTGCTGGTCAGGGGAATAAGCAAATCACCCTGGCTGATTCCGGCAGAATGTACAACATTCTTAATGACAGGTATCTCGTATTGGAATTATATAATGGAATTAATTATCACGAAGAAGTTAGTTCGAGAAAGAATCGTTCTTCACAGCAAACGCCAGATCCTTTTGTTCGGAATAAATTCGAATTTCAAAAAGTTGTATTTAGCCTGGCGTCTTTCGACCTGAAAAGGACAAAAGAAGAGTTGTTTTCCAGTAACCGACTCATGAAAAATGCTGATCAATTGAAAATAGACGTCGATTCTATGAAAACGGAATTACACGATGATTTGGAAGAGGTCAAAGAAAACAGCTTTAAGTTTTTTGATTATCACCTTCAGGATGTATTCAGTGTATATAGGGAACGGGCTTTAGAACGGGAGGAACAAATTCGGGTAGAGGAGGAATTGAAATCTAAGGCAATGCAGGATACAATAAAGAATGCACGCAACAGAGAGTTATCAAAAACCAGAGAAGAATTAAACAACATTTCAGGCGATTCATCCACAGTAAATGTTGCCATAAACACCATTGAAGCACTTCAAAAAAACCAGGATAAAAAACCTCCGCTAGGTCAAATAAAAAAACCGGATCTTACTAAGAACATTCCAAAAAATCTATCCAGGGTAAAAACAAATAATAAAAGTCTAATTGACTTGAAAAAAAGAAAAAATCTTTCCGATACTATATTATTGCAGGAAAAAGACTCTATTAAAACAAAACCGACCTTTGAAGAAAATATGGCGATTATTGATAGCCTTATGAATTCTCAGGGAATGATGAAGACGGCATATAACAGATCGCTAACCCATGTCCGCTATGTAAAAAACAATATGATGATGCAAGACAACAAATTGGACAACTTAAAAGTAGAGATCAATAAGTATCAGCTGGAACGATATAAAAAATTGTCATATGCCATTACCATTCTCATCATGTTTTTTATAGGTGCTCCTTTGGGAGCCATCATAAAGCGCGGTGGACTTGGCGTACCAGTACTCATATCATTATCGTTTTTTATATTATTTTATGTGATTTCCATGATGTGTGAAAAATGGACCCGTACTGATGTTATGGATCCACTTCTGGCAGCATGGATGGCAAATATTATTCTATTTCCAATTGGAATGTTTTTTATGAAACAGGCAAAAAATGATGCCCGACTCTTCGAAACTGATTTCTATAGTGTCATTTTTGTAAAGATAAAAGCATATGTTTTTTCGCTAAAATCAACATTCAAAAAAAACAAATAATTTGAATTGATGTTAATTACTTATATCTTTGCGCGATTTTAAAATTTATAAAAATAGCTAACATGTATTTGACAAAAGAAAAAAAACAAGAACTTTTTGAAAAGCATGGTCGGTTAAAAACTAAAGGTGATACTGGCTCTCCGGAGGCTCAGGTTGCACTATTCACATTTAGAATTAACCACCTTACTGAGCATCTCAAAATTAATAAAAAAGACCACTCAACCCGTTTAGGCCTTTTAAAATTAGTTGGTAAAAGAAGAAGATTACTGGATTTCCTTTCTCGAAAAGATATTGAACGATATAGGGCAATCATTAAGGAATTAAACATTAGAAAATAATATTAAAAGAGGGAATTCAAATCGAAATTCCCTCTTTTAATTATTCTAACGCCCAACTTATCACGAAACTAGACTTTATACAAATCATAATATGTCACTAAACATTATAAATAAATCCATCAAATTAAGCGATGGAAGAGAAATATTCATTGAAACTGGAAAATTAGCCAAGCAAGCTGATGGTGCAGTGGTTGTTCGCATGGGAGATACTATGTTGTTAGCAACGGTAGTATCCAGCATCGAAGCCAGAGAGGGCGTAGATTTTTTGCCACTATCAGTAGATTACCAGGAAAAATTTGCCTCTGCCGGACGTATCCCTGGAGGTTTTTTGAGAAGAGAAGGAAGATTAGGCGATCATGAAATATTGATTAGCCGACTGGTAGACAGGGCATTAAGGCCACTTTTCCCAGATGACTACCATGCTGAAACACAGGTTTTTATACAATTAATTTCTGCTGACCAGGATGCACAACCAGATGCATTAGCTGCCTTAGCTGCGTCCGCAGCATTATCGGTATCAGATATACCATTTGGAGGTCCTATTTCAGAGGTCAGGGTTATTAAGTTAGGCAATGAGCATATCATTAATCCAACCAAAGATCAAATTGAGCAGGCAGAAATAGAATTGATCGTGGCAGCCACTATCGATAATATATTGATGGTGGAAGGTGAGATGAATGAGGCTTCAGAAGAAGAAATGCTTGAAGCGCTAAAAATTGCTCATAATGCCATTAAAGATCAGTGTAAAGTTCAAATAGAGTTGGCTGAAGCGGCAGGGAAAACTGAAAAAAGAACCTACAGCCATGAAACAAATGATGAAGAGCTTCGATCTGAAATGATGGAGAAACTCTACGGTCAGGTTTATGATGTTGCAAAACAAACCATTAAGAATAAAAAAATAAGAGGAGAGTCATTTACCAAAATAAAGGAAGATTATATTGAAAGTCTTCCTGAAGATCACGGTAAAGATGCCTTTTTAATCAGCAAATATTTTCATGATATCGAAAAGAAAGCGGCAAGAAACCTTGTTCTTGAGGGCAATGTGCGACTTGATGGACGAAAAATGGACGAAATCAGGCCAATTTGGAGTGAAGTAAACTATCTGCCAACTGCGCACGGTTCAGCTATTTTTACGAGAGGAGAGACACAGTCATTAACCACAGTGACGCTTGGGACCAAACTAGATGAACAAATGATTGATAGTGCAATGGTTTCTGGCACAAATAAGTTTCTTTTACATTACAATTTCCCAGGATTCTCCACCGGAGAAGTTAGACCAAACCGTGGACCTGGCCGACGTGAAGTTGGACATGGAAATTTAGCACATAGAGCTTTAAAAAAAGTACTCCCTTCGGTTGAAGAAAATCCATATACTGTTCGAGTTGTTTCGGATATTTTAGAATCAAACGGATCGTCATCAATGGCGACGGTTTGCGCAGGTTCATTGGCACTGATGGATGCTGGTATTAAAATAAAATCACCAGTTACAGGTATTGCGATGGGAATGATTTCCGATGCTACTACTGGTAAATATGCGATCTTATCAGATATTTTAGGCGATGAGGATCATCTTGGTGACATGGATTTTAAAGTTACCGGGACTGCTAATGGTATTACTGCCTGTCAGATGGACATCAAAATCGATGGTTTATCGTATGAAGTCTTAGGCAAAGCGTTGGCTCAGGCAAAAAAAGGTAGATTGCACATTTTAGAAGAAATCAAGAAGACACTGGCTGAACCAAGAGAAAACCTGAAACCGAATGCACCGAGACTGATCAGCTTTAAAATAGATAAAGAATTTATCGGAGCCGTTATCGGACCAGGTGGAAAAGTAATTCAGGAAATTCAAAAAATGACCAAAACCACCATCGTATTGGAAGAAATAGACAATGCTGGAGTGGTTAGTATTTATGCGGCTGATGAAGCATCTGTGAAAGCGGCTGAAAAATGGGTAAAAGGAATCGTGGCCGTTCCGGAAGAAGGAGAAGTATATGATGGAAAAGTTAAATCCATTACAAGCTTTGGAGCTTTTGTAGAATTCATGCCCGGTAAAGAAGGCCTGCTTCATATTTCTGAAATTAAATGGGAAAGATTGGAAAGTATGGATGGTGTTCTTGAGGCTGGTGAAGAGATCAAGGTGAAACTGATTGGCACCGACAGAAAATCTGGAAAATACAGGTTATCTAGAAAAGTGCTTTTACCTAGACCTGAAAAACAGCCACGAGATTAAATTAATTAGATCAATCTTTTTAATTATTAAAACGTATAAACAAAATTGTATTGTAGTAAGTTTGTAGAGGAACTTAATATCCAATTGCAAACGTTATCATTTTAGTGATATTAAAAATTAGCCAATGAGACAGCTAAAAATTAGCAAACAAATTACCAACAGAGAAAGTCAATCCTTAGACAAATATTTGCAAGAAATTGGGAAGGTTGACCTATTGACGCCAGATGAGGAAGTAGAATTAGCGAAGAGGATACGAGAAGGAGATCAAATGGCACTTGAAAAATTGACAAAAGCTAATTTGAGATTTGTTGTTTCCGTTGCAAAACAATATCAAAATCAAGGCCTTTCTTTGGGAGATCTTATCAATGAAGGCAATCTCGGTCTTATCAAAGCTGCTCAGCGTTTTGATGAAACCAGAGGTTTTAAATTTATCTCCTACGCCGTTTGGTGGATCAGACAATCCATATTGCAGGCACTTGCTGAACAATCCAGGATTGTACGACTACCGCTTAACAGAGTAGGTTCATTAAATAAGATTTCAAAAACCTTTTCAGAATTAGAACAGCGTTTCGAACGCGAGCCATCACCAGATGAACTTGCCGATGTGCTGGACGTAACCACATCTGAGGTTGTTGATACAATGAAAATTTCGGGAAGGCATGTTTCCATGGATGCACCTTTTGTGCAAGGTGAAGAAAACAGCCTGCTTGATGTTTTGGAAAATGACACCGAACAAACTCCGGACAATGAATTAATGAATGATTCATTGCGAAGAGAAGTTCAGCGGGCTTTATCAACACTCACGCAACGTGAAGCTGATGTGATTACGCTTTATTTTGGATTAAACGGCGAACATTCCATGACGCTTGAAGAAATTGGAGAGAAGTTTAATTTAACAAGAGAGCGTGTTCGACAGATTAAGGAAAAGGCAATTAGAAGATTGAGACATACATCAAGAAGTAAAGCGCTAAAGCCTTATCTTGGATAATTGAGAAAATTTAAAAGATAAAAAAGGTCTCAATTAAAATCGAGACCTTTTTTATTATACTTTTTTAAATAAAATAATAAATAGTAATGAAAGATGTTGCGAATGTTTTGATTATTGGATCAGGACCAGCTGGTTATACTGCAGCGATTTATGCGGCAAGAGCAGGCTTGAAACCAATACTTTACCAGGGTGCTCAACCGGGAGGTCAGTTGACCATAACCAATGAAGTTGAAAATTACCCGGGATATCCAGAAGGTGTAAATGGACCACAGATGATGATGGATTTACAAGCTCAGGCAGAACGGTTTGAAGCAGATGTACGATATGGTGTAGTAACGGCAGTTGATTTAAAAAAACAACCCTTCGAAGTAGTTGTCGATGAAGAAGAAACGATAAAAGCAAATTCTATAATTATTTCTACAGGTGCATCAGCCCAGTGGCTAGGATTGCCCTCGGAAGCTAGATTAAATAGTAAGGGCGTCTCAGCTTGCGCTGTATGCGATGGATTTTTCTTCAAAGGGCAGGAAGTAGCAGTAGTTGGTGGCGGTGACACCGCATGCGAAGAAGCAAGCTACCTCGCAAAACTTTGTAAAAAAGTGCACATGATTGTCAGGAGAGATGTTCTTAGAGCTTCTACCATTATGGCAAACAGGGTAATGAACACCCCAAATATTGAAATCCATTGGCATACTGAAACGGAAGAAATTTTGGGTAAAGACGAAGTGGAAGCAGTGCGCGTATTTAATAATCAAACGGGCATAAAAACAGATATCCCAATTAGCGGATTTTTTGTTGCAATCGGACATAAACCCAATACTGCCCTATTCAAAGGCGTGTTGGATATGGATGAATCCGGTTACTTAATCACTAAACCTGGAAGCACCAAAACGAACATTGAAGGCGTATTTGCTGCAGGTGATGCACAAGACAAAATATATCGTCAGGCAGTGACCGCTGCCGGTACGGGTTGTATGGCAGCCCTGGATGCCGAAAGGTATCTTGCTGCAAAAGAAATGGCTTAACTAACCAATAGTCATATTGATTCGTAATTAGGATCAATATGACTTTTCACCCTTTCAAACAGATGAAACTTGATCTTCTTGTATTTGCTGCGCATCCTGACGATGCAGAATTAGCTTGCTCCGGTACAATTGCTTCACATAGTGCTGCAGGATATAGCTGTGGCATCATTGATCTTACAAAAGGTGAAATGGGTACACGCGGTACTCCAAAATTGAGGATGATTGAAGCAGAAAAATCATCAAAGATTTTAGGGTTGAAAGTTCGTGAAAATCTCGGTTTTGCAGATATAAAGTTTACAAATGACCTGGAACATCAGCTTGAGGTCATTAAAATGATTCGTAAATACCGTCCGGAAATCATTCTGGCCAATGCGATCCGCGATCGTCATCCTGATCATGGGAAAGGAGCAGAATTACTCCAGCAAGCCTTTTTTAAATCAGGCCTCAAAAAACTCCGCACTGAATACCATGGGAAAATCCAGGAATCCTACCGGCCAAAACATTTATATCATTATATTCAAAATGATTATATCGAGCCTAATTTCATTGTGGATATTGGCGAATTTTGGGATAAAAAGATTGCGTCGATCATGGCTTTTTCTTCACAGTTTTATAATCCCGAAAGTGATGAACCAGAAACATTTATTTCATCTACGGGATTTATCGAGTCAATTGAAGCAAGAGCAAAAGAATTTGGCCATCGTATTGGAGCAAAATATGGTGAAGGGTTCACGGTCTCCACTACACCAGGTATCAAAAATCTTTTTAACCTATCCTAATCGGTCAAGATCTCTAAGGCGTTGCAATGCAACCCGTTTTGAATTTGTCGGATGATGGTTCGGCGATAATTCCTTCAAGATCCAATTTGCTGCATCCAGGATTTCCACATCCTCATGGTACCGTTCTCGTGCAAAATGAACATATTTTAATGCCAAAAATCCATTGAACCAATTATAAAAGGATTTTAAGAATTGGCTCTTTGTGCGACAATTTTTCCTGATTTTTGCTAATTGCAATTCAAATTGAATGTGCATACAATATCCCCTTATGCTGTCAGGTAAGGCATTTATAATAGATTTAATCTCAGGTTGGTTGTAAAAATCCGTAACCTTCAATACAAAATCCTTAAAGGCAACAAACGATTTTGTATTGTACGTAAAATAGGCATCGGTCTGGTTGTGAAGCATTGCATTTATTGCTTTCCCTGTACCAAAAGGAACGCGATTTGAAGGCCTCGGTGATGGAAAGACGGTAGCGTTGTTGATACTGCCAATAGCCCCTAACTGAACAATTTTTTGCAGGAAATAAAAATCTTCACCGGCCTTCCGTCTGTTCATCCCTCCCTGTTTTTGATATGCCTCCGACCTCACGGTAATGCACGAGCCTACAGTATGAAAATCAAAAGGAAATCCAACGAAGTGCATAGCATTTTTATAGTATCGCAAATGAAGCTCGTAATTGACGATGGCATCATACACATCGCTGTTAAGTTTTCCTTCTAGCGGATGTTCAAAAAAGACCTGCGCTGAGATGGCATCTGGTTTTTTTGTATAAAATTCATGGATCTCAAACAAATAATTTGGTGTACACAGGCAATCCGCATCAAAGCAAACGATTGTCCCGTTTTCATTCCCCATTTTACTAAATCGTCGGATAGCCTCATCCATTCCAATCTTCCTGGCAAGGCCAACGCCAGCCTGTTTAGCTGGCAGATCAAACGCCCTGATCGTATAAAATGTGCGATCATCTTTTTTGGGCATCTTATTGATCCAATTTTCAATCGACAGTAAGGTGTTTTGATTGAAATCCTTTATTTCCTGATTTTCATTATCTGCATGATTGACCACTACAATAATTTCGACATGACAACCGGGAGCATCGCAGTGATACAATGCCGAAAGCGAATCCAAAATATCGGGTTCGTTATAGCATGGAATAACCACAATTAGTTGTGTATTTATATCCGGTGCTGCAGAAATAACAGGACCGGGCCAGGCATATCGTTGCAGGTAAATATTTCTCAATTCATCACGGAGCCAATCGCACAATTTGCCATGTATTGTCGGCCTTTTTTGTATATAATATTCGGTCATGGAGCCGGCTAGCCCTCCCCTGCCAAAACTCTATTCGAGTAGGAATGATCCGATATCCTCCCCAATATTCTGGCCTGGGCACTGTTTCACCGAGATGTTTTGCTGCTTCAAGGACAAAAGCCTTTTTTATTACGTTTCTGGATTCGATAGGCTGACTTTGGGGTGAAATGATTGCTCCTATCCTACTCTTCCAGGGCCGTGTTTTAAAATAAGCATCAGATTGCTCGGGGCTACATTTTACAATGGCACCTTCAATGTTTACCTGGCGCTCCACCTCTGGCCAGAAAAAAAGTGCTGAAATCCCATTGTTCAACGCCAGCTGAGTTCCCTTTCTGCTTGCATAATTCGTGTAAAAAATGAATCCTCCATCCTCAACTCCTTTTAGTAAAACAACTCTTGACGACGGAGTGTTTCGCTCAGAAATGGTAGAAACAACCATTGCAGTAGGTTCCAGACAATTAGCATGTATAGCTTCCTCAAGCCAATTATTGAATTGATCAATTACATCTTTTTTTACACTTTTTTTACTCAACTTTTTCTTAGTGTATTCCCTTCTTAATTGTGCTATATCCATCTTGTTTCGCTAATAATTGAATTAAGATCAATGTCTGTTTCCAATAATACAAACAATACTACTGACTAAAAGATTTGCCGAAATTAGTATTTAATCATCCATTTATTATTCTTTTTAGGTAAAATGTTAATACCTTTATTTCGATGAAAAATGCTTAATTTTTCCAAAGTAAAGGAAATACAATCATTAATTTATTGTGATCGTTTTATAGTAGAAATGGAATTATTTAATTATTCATTCGATAAAACAGAACCCAAAAAAGGGGACCTATTAATTTCAGAACCCTTTCTTGCGGATCCCAACTTTGTGCGAACTGTAATACTACTTTGCGAGCACAATGAAGAAGGCTCCTTTGGTTTTGTATTAAATAAACCTGCTAATGTAAAACTTGGCAACGTCTTGAAAAACGTTTCACACAGGCAGGATGGTATTTATATAGGTGGGCCGGTACAGCAAAATGCACTCCAATTTATCCATCGAAACCCAAATGTAATCGAAGGTGGTTCCGAGATAATTGAAGGGCTGTACTGGGGTGGCGATTTCGACCAGATGCTTACAATGTTGGAAAGTAATCTGATTTTAGAAACAGATATTAAATTTTTTGTTGGCTATTCTGGTTGGTCAGCAGGACAATTAAAAGGTGAACTTGAATTAAATTCATGGATAATATCAAGAAATGTCAGCGTCGAACAACTATTTGAGACGGACGTAGAATCTTATTGGAAAGAAGTGTTAAAAAAAATGGGCGGGAAATATAAAATCGTTTCGAATTTTCCCGTAGATCCGAGGTTAAATTAACCTTTATTAAAATGTTTTGTTATGGAAAAAATTGGAAAAGAAAAGTTAGGTGATGAAAAGGTAAATGAGTCAAATGAGAATCTGGATAGCGCACCGATTCAGAATATAAACGAGATTCAGGAAGATTCGCAAGTGGATGATACTTCGGAGACGGAAAAGAAAGATGATCCTGTTCTTATAGACCAAGAACCTCAGGGTGACATTTCCAAAAAAGAAAAAAAGAAAAAAAGCAAAACTAAAGATCCTATAGAAATACCAGCTGATCAAGTTGAAAAAGAACCGGATAGTATAGAAGAAGTTGAAACTTCTCCAGCACCTGTTGCCACAGAAAAAACAGATTCAAAAGCGAAAACCAAGAAAATTGAATCCGAAATTGCAACCCCACAAAACGCTGATAGCACTGCCAAAGAGAACGCTGATTCAGAATCAGAAAGTGATGAAGAATCCAGTGACAATACTGAAAAAGATGATGACGCTGAAAATGAAGAACACGAGGAAGAAAGCAATCTAGACTATTCCAATTATACTATAAAACAAATGGTCCAGGTGTTGGAAAGTCTTCTTAAAGAAGATGATCTCTCCCAGCTTGGCCGCATCCTGAAGGAAATAAAAAAACCATTTGACGAACTCTCCACAGCAGAACAAAGTGAAGCTTATGAGAAATATCTGGCAGATGGCGGAGAAAAAGACGGATTTGAATATCGGCCAAGTGAAAATGAGCAGCGGTTTAACAGAGTTTACAATAATCTGAAAGAAAAAAGAAACCAGTTTTACAATAGCCTCGAAAAACAAAAAGATCAAAACCTGAATGCCAAGCTGGAAATATTGGATAAACTCCGTGAGCTGGTAGATTCTGAAGAAACCGGAGCAAGTATTAAGGCGCTCAAGGAAATTCAGACCAAATGGAAAGAAATTGGCGTAATCCCATCATCCCAGGTAAAAAGTCTCTGGGCAAATTATAATGCCCTGCTCGATCGATTTTATGACCAGCGCAGCATCTATTTTGAACTGAAAGAACTTGATCGAAAAAAGAATTATGATTTAAAAATTGAAATTTGCGAGAAAGCTGAACTTCTGCTGAATGAGCAGGATATCCGGGAAGCCATAAAGCAGTTAAATGAACTTCATGAGGAATTTAAGCATATTGGCCCTGTGCCAAAGGATGACCAGGAAGTAATATGGGAACGTTTCAAACTTGCTTCAGACAAAATATATACAGTAAGAAAAGAGCATTACGAGAAATTAAAAGGTGAACTTAAGTTAAATGAAGTAGCAAAAGCAGCATTGGTAGAGAAGGTACTTCCTTTCGCTGAATTTCACTCTGATAAAATATCGGATTGGAATGCTAAAACTAAAGAGATCATCGAAATTCAAAAAGAATGGGAAAAAATCGGAAGCCTTCCCAAAGAAAAAGCAAAAGAAATCAACAAACACTTCTGGACCTCCTTCAAATCATTTTTTAACAAGAAGGGAAGTTTCTTTAAAA
>JAHEMV010000598.1 GCA_024643455.1 Cytophagales bacterium | reverse complement strand
CACTGCCACCAGGTCGATATAATCGTAAAGTAAATCGGGATCGTAGCCAAATTTTTCACAGAATGCCTGAAGAAGTTTAAATCCCACACCACACCCTGATAATTCCTTAAATGGATAGGGGCAGTCCTCCATTTTGGGGTCGAGAATTGCAAAAGCATTAGGCAGGGTCTGACCGGGAAGATGATGATCACAAATGATGAGATCGATATCGCGTTTGTTGGCGTAGTCTGTCATTTCTACAGCTTTGATACCGCAGTCAAGGCTGATGACTAATCCGATTTCATTTTCTTCTGCCCAGTTGATCCCCGCCTGGGAAATGCCATACCCTTCCTTATATCGATCCGGTATATAAAAGGATATATTGCTATAAAAAGTCTTTAAAAATCCATAAACAAGCGCTACAGAGGTCGTACCGTCGACATCGTAGTCTCCATAAATCAGTATTTTTTCATTATTAGAAATCGCCTTTTGTATCCGATCAAGAGCCTTGTTCATATCCCGCATCAGGAATGGATCACAAAGTTGATCTAGGGATGGGCGGAAATAATTTTTGGCTTCATCATAATTTGCTATCCCCCGTTGCAGGAGAATTTTGGCAATAGTCAGGTTTACATTTATCTCACTGGATAATTGTGCGACAGCTTCTTCATCAACTTCTTTGTTAAAAACCCAGCGGGTGGACATTCGGCAAGTGTTATTTAATGGGATACAAACTTAAAAAAATGACTTTCTAAAATTGTATTTTAAAACTCAATTTTATTGTAAGCTAAACATTTCTACCAATATCTTTATCTTTTACTTTAACTCTGTCCAGGCTCAAAAATTGTTCCCAAAAATCATTTTCTGGCAAAGAAGCTGAAATACGGAGTTTTTCTTTGGTCACTGGATGTTCGAAGATAATTTCTTTAGCATGCAAGTTAATGTTTGCGTCAAAATTTGGCTTATGAAATCCATACTTCAAATCACCACGGATCGGGCACCCCATAGCAGATAACTGTACCCTGATTTGATGTGGTCGTCCGGTAACAGGATTGACTTCCAACAAAAAGTGATCATTCAAATGCCCTATGACTGTATAATATAACTCCGCCCTCAAAGCCCCATCAACTGGCTTATCGTAACAGGAAACCACATTTTTGTCTTGATTTTTTACTAAATAATGAACCAGTTTACCTTTTTCCTCTTTGGGCTTTCGTTTTACAACTGCCCAATACTTTTTGTAAATCTTGCGTTCTCGAAATTGTTTGTTGAGTCGCTCAAGTGCCTTTGATGTTTTTGCCATCAGAACCACACCGCTCACTGGTCGATCCAAACGATGTACCACACCGACAAAAACATTTCCAGGCTTATTGTATTTTTCCTTAAGAAATTTTTTTACCAGATCAGCCAGGGTTTCATCTCCGGTAGCATCACCCTGCACCAACAAGCCACCTGGTTTATTGATTACAATAAGGTGATTGTCTTCATAAAGAACATGCAATTTATCTGGATTCATGTATTCAGGATTTATAATCGAAATGGCTTTGTAACCGCAAAGTTATTCCAAAATAGTTTTTTCGTGAAACTTTCTCTGTATTAATGCTCAGATGATGTAAAATGAAATGGCAAGTAACATGAATAATAAAATTTGGTAAGCTCTAGCGGTTTTTAAATGAAAAATGGAAAAAATTTTAAACCAAAAGGTTGGATAGGTGTTATGTAGCCATTGAACAAATTGTAATCTATAATTTTGTTAGAGCTCACAGCTGTTTCATGATTTAATTATTGAAGCAGCTGTTTTTTTATATTGCAATGTCCATGGGTGCATATTGGAAATAACTATATTCTTTTTGAAGAAAATTTCCATTCATCATCGTTTTTGCCCAAATCAGTGACTTCGGATTCCTTTTTAAACCTGAAGTACTTATCTTGATGTTTTAAAAAAGAAAAGTGATTTTCAACAAGAAGTACAATCTGATTCTTTCCATTGCCGGGATGCTCATTACTGTGATCATCCTCAATTATCTATTGGTATATGTGGAGAGTGCAAATTCCAATTCAGGTATTAAATCCATACCTGATGCTTTGTGGTATATGATTATCACCCTTACCACCGTAGGATATGGCGACCTGTATCCGATCACTCCGGTTGGTAAACTTATCGGATACATATTTGTATTTGGTAGTCTGGGCGTTTTGGGATATTTAATCAGTACATTATCAAGTAAATACCAAAATATGATGGAAGAAAAGAAACTTGGATTTCGTGGTACCGATTTTCAGGACCACATCATCTTTATCGGTTGGAACGAATTTAGCCGGATGGTGGCAGAAGAGATCTACCACACCTCCAAAAAATTTGCCATTGTTACCAATAATAAGGATGAAATTGACCTGATTTATTCCCAGTTCGGAAAAGAAAATACTTTCGCCCTGTTTGCTGATATCAACAATCTTGACTCGCTCGAAAAGGCAAATGTACCACAAGCAGCAGCTGTCTTTATCAGCATTCCTGATGATGCACAGGTATTGTTGTATGTGCTGGATTTTAAAAAGCGATTTCCGAAACAGCAGGTTGTTGTGTCTATTGAAAACTCAAAACTAAAAGATACTTTTAAGTCAGCAGGCGTTACCTATGCCATTGCACGCAATGAAATAGCTTCTAAAATGGTTGCCAGTTATATTTTTGAACCCGATGTTGCCAGTCTCAACTATGACTTGATCAGTTCTTCACGTGATAATCTGGACAATGATATGCAGGAGTATCTGGTAAAAGAAGATAATCCTTATGTAAATAAGGATTATATCGATGCTTTTATTGATTTGAAAAAAGTATACAATGCTGTATTAGTTGGAATAAGTAGAAAGTCGGATAACATTTGGAATCTCATCACTAATCCACCGCATGGAGAAACAATTCGGTCCAACGATTATATGGTTCTTTTATGCAACGGAAGCGCCAAAAAAAAGATTGCATTAAAATTTGGTATTGAAGAAGGCAGGGTTACGATATGATCATATCTTAAAGCGTGAAAAATAAAAATCACATTTTTTTTACACTGTTCATCAATTTCCTTGGGGGTTTGGCTGTTGC
>JAHEMV010000597.1 GCA_024643455.1 Cytophagales bacterium | reverse complement strand
GCATTAAAATTTGGTATTGAAGAAGGCAGGGTTACGATATGATCATATCTTAAAGCGTGAAAAATAAAAATCACATTTTTTTTACACTGTTCATCAATTTCCTTGGGGGTTTGGCTGTTGCATTGATGTCTGCATTATTGATTTATTTCAAACAAAAAGCTATCCTGCATCATGTGATCGTATTACTCACAGTAATATCCCTGTATTCCGTAGGTTACTTTATGTCGAAATGGATAAAGAACATTTCTGACATTCTAAAAATTTTAAGTCTTTTATCCATCATTCTCTTATGTTGGTTAGGGCCCCAATTTATTTATCAATTTCGTCCATATACTTTTTATTTCAGCGGATTTGCGATACTATGCATCCTGATTCTGATCATTAGTACGCTTTTACTATCTACAAAGCAATCAATACAAAAGCCATGGATTTTAAGTGCTTTTTTGATAGGGTATGGCATTGGGTATTTACTTTCTGCTAATGTAGTGTACTATCTCATAATAGGTTTATCCGTTATTTGCATAGGATATTATTTATTTGCCAACCAATTGAATTTGATTTATAAAAGCACTGTTTTGACAACAGTCATACTTTCTGTCGTGGTATTTTGGTCTTTTTCAACACCAATGCTATTTTTTGATGACCAACCGACATACGAAGATAAAGTAGTTTTCAATGCAAAAACGCAATATCACGACCTTGTAATTACGCAGTGGCATCATGACTATTGGTATTTTATAGATCAACTTAAAAATTTAAGTTCAATAGATGAATATTTATACTATGAACCAATGGTGCATAGTGTATTTGAAATTCCTTCAAAATCGGGAGATGTCCTTGTATTGGGAGGTGAAAATGGCTGTCTTATCCGTGAAGTCCTTAAATACGATCATATAAATCGGGTAGATGTGATCTCGTATGATACACTTTTGAGAAATTTGGGAATGGAAAATCCGTACTTCACTCAAATAAATCTTAATGCTTTTAAAAATGAAAAAGTGCATATTATCCATGAGGATCTACTGCAATTTATCTCTGCAAAAGAACAAAAATACGACTTGATTTTTATAGACCTTCCTGATCCGAGGAGCCTTGAATCAAATCAGTATTATACTAGAGAATTTTATCAATTAATCAACAAACACCTAAATGATCAAGGGGTGATGATCACGCAGGCAGGGAGTCCATATTTTGCCACAGAGGCATTTTTTGTAATTGGCAACACAATTCAATCTGTTGGCTTTAACACCCTGGCTATCCACAATCAAATTCTCACCCTGGGCGAATGGGGCTGGTACATTTGCTCAAAAGAACTTTCAGAAGAAAAGCTAAAAGAGCGATTGCAGTCCCCAAATGCCATATCAGTGCAGACAAGATGGTATAACCAGGATGCCGCGCGATTGATTTCCTCATTTGGTAAATCAACTGAACCAGCCCAGGAATTCTCTATCAATACGCTAGAAAATCCATTGGTTTATAAATACTATCTGAAAGGAAACTGGGACTTGAACTAGTGATGAAACGCAGAAATTTTATAAAAATCAGTTCGGTGAGTCTGGCGGCCTTGCTTGTAGAAGGCTGTGACTACCAGGATAAGTATAAAATTGAATTCAGAAATGACATGTCTATTGGGCATTTAGTGATGGAAAGTCATCAATTTCCCATAAAAAATAGTTTAGATACCAATATTCTTATTGTCGGAGGAGGCATTGCCGGATTGAGCTCCGCGTATCAATTGAAAGATCACGATTTTTTGCTTTTTGAGCTTTCGGATGCGGTTGGTGGTAGTTCTTCAGGTGGTATTTACAAAAATACGCCGCTCTGTTATGGAGCACATTACGATTTGTCGTATCCTTCAAATTATGGAGAGGAAGTGCTGCACATGCTGGAGGAATTAAACCTCATTCAGTACGATATGTTTTCCGATTCGTGGAAATTTGTTGATAAAAAATACCTTATATCCAAAAATAATGAAAGCCAGACTTGGGCCTATGGTGATTTCAGAAAGGATGTACTGCCAGATGAACCAGGAAAGGCTGATTTTATAGCTTTGATGCAAACCTTTGTTGGCAATATGCCAATGCCAACCAGGTTGATTCCTGATGCTTTTCATCATCTGAATGAGGAGTCTTTCCTCGATTGGTTAAAGAAAAAAATATCTGTTTCTGAGCAATTTATAGAAGGGTTAGATTACCACATGAAAGATGATTTTGGTTCAGGAGCAGCTAGTGTTTCTGCACTGGCAGGCATCCATTATTTCGCCTGCAGACCTTATGGTATTAAGCCTGTTGAGCTTTTTTCTCCACCAGAAGGGAACAGCTATTTTATCAAAAAAATCCATGAAAAGTTACCAAAGGACCAAATCTATACATCACACATCGTGAAAATGATCAAAGAAAAAGAGGAAGGTTTTGAAGTTGAGGTCATTGATGCAAATAAAAAAGAAATCACGAAAGTAAGCTGCAGGAAGATTATATATGCTGGCCAGAAACATGCCTTGAAGTTTATTTTTCCCAGAGATTTTCCTCTTTTTCAAAAGAACCAATATGCGCCCTGGGTTGTGGTCAATATTATATTGAAAAGATCATGGAAGAATGATGCTTTTTGGCAAAATGAAATCCTATCAGATGATCCATCATTACTTGGATTTGTAGATTCATCGGCGCAGTTTTCACCAGAAGAAAGTAATAGGGTATTAACCGTTTATTATTGTTTTAAGCCTGAAGAACGCGAGATGATGTCCTTGATCGAAACGCGTAAACAAATTTTTGTGAATCAGACAATAGTACGTTTGGAAAAATATTTTGACAAGTCCATTTTTAATCTTGTTGAAAAAGTGTTTATCACGCAGATGGGCCATGCAATGCCCATTCCAATGCCTGGTTATCTTTTTACCGAAGCCAATGATTTCAGATCGAACGTAAATCTGGTTTATGCAGGAGTGGATAATGGGCGGTTGCCACTTTTATTTGAGGCGTTGGATTCGGGAATAGTTGCTGCTCGCAGTTAGGGTAGAAAATAATTCAATTCAGCACGACTGATTTACCGCTAGTCATCCAACAATTGGACTCCAT
>JAHEMV010000596.1 GCA_024643455.1 Cytophagales bacterium | reverse complement strand
TTTTATCTTACCTTGTGTAATCTTATGATCTTTGTTATGAGGTAGCCAGTACTCTGCAAAAAAATCAATCTCATGATTTTCAGGACAATCTGCAGAAATGACAGGAGTTGTAAATTTAGCCGACCCGTTTACATGGTCATAACCAGCCCAGTTGTCCGAACCTCTGATTCTCACTCCGAAAGGATTAATATGTGAATCTGAGGAATACAAATTAGTTCGCCAGTATTTGCCCTGGTCTTTTACCAGGATGACAATTGATTCCCCCGGGTTTGCCATGCCGTCACCATTTCCGTTCCCCAGCAGTAATGATACCGAATCGATACCAGCATTCGCCACAGTGAACCTCTTCCCATCTGCTATTTCGAAATGCTCAATATAAGGCAAGTCTTTTCTTAATGGGATCTCAATAAATTCACTCCATTCATCTTTATCCGTGATGGTCAGTTTGAACTTTGAAACTTCAATGGTATCAGAAGAGACAAAAAATGTGAATGGTTTGTTACCTTCTTTTATTTCATTTATAGCAATTCTATCTATCGCAGTGTGATCATCAATAACCGTTGCACTTTTTCTGGTCACAGAAAGCTTCACTTTTATTCCTTCAGCATCAGACAGACCTTTATTCAACATTTTTATTGAAACGTTGACATTTTTCCTGTTGGTTGCCCAGTTCATATTTGTGATTTCGTATAATGTGACACACACATTTGGCAGATCGGCTAATCGGTTTATACCAATATGATTTAATCCTCCATCGACATTAATTCTCAGCCTTCCCTCATCATCACTCTGAATCGTATCCTGATAATACCTTGTTGTTTTATCATCAATATGATTGATAACATATCTCTGGTTTTTCTCATAAATTGGTGCAGTAGTGATCGATAAATCAACAAAAGGCATTAATTCCCCATCCGGCAGAAATGATCTTATAGAACTCTTGAATCCTCTTTTATCCACATTTTCCAAAATTGTAAATCCCGGGCGAAACCTGTTTGAGCTTATCTCATAATCCCAGATTGAGAATTCAGGATAAACATCGATATGATCCCACATATCTGGTTTATTCGGAGGATTTTCAAATGTCTTCAAAAGAAATTCAAACATATCACTTAATCCACAGGTAGTATGTGCCGCAGGATAAATTTTGAACTGGTAGTTATCCATCACCTGAGTCCAAATCCGATTCATATCCTGATGGTAAAATCGCAGGTTATCCGTATCGCCATAATGAAATCGGACATTTACTCCTCCATAATTGTCATACATATCTAAATTGCGATATTCAACAGGAAACTTTAATGGGCCGACAAAAAACTCCGGAGAGCCACAAAAATTCCCTGCTGCTGAAACGAGGTGTGGGTATTTCCCGCTGACCATAAAAGTCATAAAACCACCCATCGACAAACCGGATACTGCCCTGTGTTCTCTATCTGCAATTGTCCTGTAATGGTTATCAATAAAATTGACAAATTCAGGAAAATAAATTGGGAACTGCCGGAAAGATTCCACTTCTCCTAGGTTATATGGATTGAGGTTGTATTCGTCTTGCTCCTTTCTGTTATAACCATCTGTTTTGACAACAATCACTTCATGTGAGGAAACAAAGTTTGCAATATTGTCGCCGTTATTATCATCGCCCTGATCATAATTGGAATAATCATCGCCCACTGGTCCAAAATACCGCTGCGACCAACCGTGGAAAAAATAAATTACCGGATATCTTTTTTCAGGATTTTTATTATATCCAACGGGTAAAAATATCCGGTATTTTCGGACTTCACCAAAGACATGACTGTAGTGCCATGAATCAATAATCTGAAGTTTTGGGTCGGAATTACCAGCTTTCTCCTGTCCAAAAATATAATGCCCAGACAACTGGGGAAATATGAGAAATACTTCGACCAAAAAAATCCGGACAGAAACTCTCATTTTATTACCATAGTTTAAAAATTACAGTCTATTAACATGGATTCAAAGGCAAATTACAGTGGTAAAATATATTTTATGTTTTCATTCTATTTTACAAGTCTATACCAGGGCAGTCTTTCCAGTGGAACTGAGATCTCCTCTGATGCAGGCCCGATCACAATGCTTCCGTCCTCGCCTTGCCATTTCCCTTCCGGAAAAATCACCTTCCTTGATCTAATTCCTTTTTCAACAACAGGAGCCACCAGAACCTCTTCTCCGAGCATAAACTGATCCTTAATATCTTGATATCCATTGCCCGGAAATTCATATTCCATATGACGAATGATTGGCTCACCAGTTTTAGCCGATTTATTCGCTAATTCAATAATTTCACTGCCCATGCTATGGTGCAATTCTGCCATCTGTTTGCAAATAGCCTGGTTATTTTCATCTAAGACGCGCCATGGAGCAACAGAAAACTGCATCATTGGCATCAGAGCATGCACCTGTGCAGCACGCACGATCAACTCTTCATCCAGTACCGTTTTATCAATGAAAGAGCTTATCTCTCCTCCACCAATCAAGTCCGGGCAGCTGAAGGGATGACCAATCAATCCCAAAGCAAGCATATCCGGAATGAGCGCTCCTAAATCCTCCCAGTTATGTTGTTTGTCCCGTAAGCGCTGAACCAGTGGCTGACCTGCCATTTTCCAGCATGCGCGGTATTCATTTAATGGAAAATCGAGACCAATTTTAGCATACAATTCACAATGAACATTGGGCCCGATATCCTGCTGTCCAAATATTTCAGTAT
Source organism: Cytophagales bacterium (assembly GCA_024643455.1). GTDB lineage: Bacteria > Bacteroidota > Bacteroidia > Cytophagales > Cyclobacteriaceae > JAAUQL01. The sequence goes on along the minus strand of JAHEMV010000596.1, from coordinate 356 downwards.
AGAAATGAGCATCGCCTGCATCAAGTTTAAAACCATCAACTCCATATTTGTCAACCAGATTTTTCAACTGGTCTTTGAACCATTGGCTCCCTTCCGGATTGGATAGATCTATTACAGCGCTTTGACCATTCCACCATTTTACTATGGCTGGACTACTTTTCTGAGCATCAGAAAACATAAGCAGCTTTTGGCTGGCCAGCTTTCTGTAAACGGGTGAATCGGCAGTTATAAAAGGACATACCCACACCATAACTTTAAATCCCATTTCATGCAATTTATCGATCATCCCTTTTGGATCTGAAAATCTATCTGCGGAAAACTCCCAGGTTCCATAGGCAGTTTGCCAGTTATCATCT
>JAHEMV010000119.1 GCA_024643455.1 Cytophagales bacterium | reverse complement strand
GGTTCGTTTGATTTTACATTCGGTATTTTTGAAAGAGCATCCAACACTAACTTTCTCCTTCTTTTATAGGCAGCAGCCATGTCCTTAGTTGGCTGAGTATCTCCTGTGATTGCTGCAATAGCGGCACGCTGGGCGATAGAACATATTCCTGAAGTAGTCTGTCCTTGCAATTTATTTACACCTTTGGCCAACCACTCTGGAGCGCAGATATAACCAACTCTCCATCCTGTCATCGCATAACCTTTTGAAAAACCATTTACTGTTATGGTTCGGTCTCCCATACCAGGGAAGGCAGCAATACTTGAGTGCTTACCGCTAAAATTGATGTATTCATATATTTCATCAGCGATAACCATGATATTTTCATGTTTCAATACTACATCTGCAATTGCTTTTAATTCTTCTTTGTTAAAAACTGCACCACTTGGGTTGCATGGAGAAGAATAGATTATTGCTTTTGTTTTTTTGGTAATTGCTTTCTCTAATTGCGCAGCAGATGCCTTAAAATTTTGTTCGATGCTTCCTTCAATTATGACAGGCACGCCTTCTGCAAGTTTTACCATATCGACATAACTTACCCAGTATGGTGCGTAAATAATAACTTCATCACCAGGATTTAAGATTGTCAGGAAGACATTGGAGATAGAATGTTTTGCGCCACCGGAAACTACAATGTTATTTTCTGTGCAAGCGATGCCATTTTCTTTTTGAAGTTTTTCAGCAATACCTTTTCTAAGTTCAGGATATCCCGGTACTGGTGGATAGGCGAAATACAAACCCTCATCAATTGCCTTTTTAGCAGCCTCCTGGATATGTTTAGGAGTTTTAAAATCGGGCTCTCCAAGGCTTAAACTAATTACATTAATTCCTCGTGATTTGAATTCACGTGCTTTTTGTGCCATTGCAATGGTAGCTGATTCTGCTAGTGCATTGAGTCTGTTAGATAGGTTACTCATGTTTTTATTGTTTTATGAATTTTGATTCGCGCGCAAAATTAATAAGAAATGACTATCTGATTTGTCTATAAGTCAAAATATTATAAAAAAAATATGCAGGTTATAAACTAATACGACCATTCGTCGCATTTATTAAATAGAATTCTAAGAAATTGAGTTAAATTTATTAATCAATCGCAACTATTTATATGAATTGTGCATCTTATATAAGTAGTTCTGAAATTCGAACGTATTCTCAGAAAAATCTAACCGTGACAGCTATTCAAAAAATATATTTTGTCTTTTTTCTCATGCTATTGCCTGTTTTTGGAGATTGCATGGATATTGATTTTGCTGTAAAACTGGGTAGATTTGAGACACTTAACCAAAGAATAAAAAATGATTCTCTGGCAACATTTCTAACCTTGGATTCTGCTAAAATTGCTTTTGAATCCAATAATCTTCCAAATGCTATCCAACTTGCCGAAAAGACTTTTGAACTCGCAAAAAGAAACCCTAAAACTGATGCAGTTATACAAAGTTTACTAATCCTTGCCCGTTCTTATCGTGAACTTTTTATTTTGGAGAGTTCACAATATGCATTGAACAACGCGCTCAAATATTATTTGAAAGTCATTACCACCCTGGAGTCAGCCGAATCAAAGTACATGTTGCCTCAAATTTATATGGAATATGGTGATTTTTATGCCCTGCTGAATTTGCCTGAACTGACATTAAAAAATTATGAAAAGGCTCTCGTTTTCTTCAAAAAGTCCAGTGATAATATTCAACAAATAGCCGTTATTAAAAAAATTGCAACACTTAGTGATCAATTGGGAGATTTAGGATTATCCATTAATTACAACGAACAACTTTTATCTATTTATAAGGAACAAAGGCAAAGGTCAGATGAAATTGAATCATTGAATACGCTGTCCAAGTTATATAGATCGGTTGGCAATTATGATGCTGCTATCTTTACCTGTAAAGAGTTGTATCAATATTATTTGGATGAGGGTGATGTTGATAACCAGACGGAGGCAATTAGCATGATTGCTGAAATTAGCTATGAATCCGGAAATAGAGACCAATCTGACAAAGCATTCAAACAATATTTTTCATTGGTAAAAAAAGATGATGATTTGCTGAAGAAGGAAGTTGCATCATTGCGCTATATCAAAAATCTAGTTACTGAAGGTGATATTTATAATTGGAGTTTAACCAATGGATATTGGAGCGATCCGGAAACGGCAATACGGTATTACAATGATGCGCAAAAATATATTGATTCACAGATTTATCCTGATCTTGCCTCAACTATACTAAACAGGACTGGGGTTGTCTATTTTAATAAGGAAGATTATAAGACCTGTATTACCTATTTTGAATTGGCTTTATATTATGCAAAAAAGGCAAATAACCTTGAAAATATAAGTGATAACCATATTATGTTGGCCAGAGCATTTGATGCAATAGAAAAATGGAAAGAAGCATCCGGACATTATGAAATGCATGCAACCTACAAAGACTCCATTATTCAGCAGGTCGCTAAACAGCAAAGGGCACTTGCAAACCAACTTAATGATAATAAAAAGGAAAGCCATATTGTAGAACAAACACTCGAACGGATCGAGACGCAGGAAAGACAGGAACTTGCATTTGCTGAAAAAGAGTTGAGAAATGTAGCATTAGAAAATGAATTGGAACTGTTCCGTCAGGACGTGGCCCTGAAGGAGATGCTAATTCAAAATCAGAAAATGGCAGAAGACAGTGCCAAAAGAAATTATTTGCTCGCCACGCAGCAGTTACAGAATGAACGCAATGCTAAAAAAATAGAACAGTTGCGTCTGGAAGGTGAGAAACAAATACTGGATCTTAAAAACAAAGATGCTGAACAGCAGAATGAACGGCAAAGGATAAAAATTCTTGAACAGGAAAATTCACTTGCCTACTCAAGACAAGCATATTATGTTGTTTCCATAGTATTGATTAGCCTAATCCTTATTTCTATCCTGGTGATTTATTTTCTTAATCGAAAAGCAAATCAAAAACTCCGAATTCAAAATGAGAAGATTGAACAGCAATCTGCTAAACTGAAACAAGCATATAAAAATCTGGAATTGCTGAGTACGATTGGAAGAGATATTACCTCTTCATTGATCATAGAGGAAATAATAGAAACGGTTTATGAAAATCTGAACACGTTAATGGACGCTTCGGTCTTGGGTATTGGCGTTTATATTCAAGCAAAAAAATGCCTCTATTTCCCGGGTGTAAGAGAACGCAACCAGCGGTTGAGTGATATAAATATAGACCTCGTTGCAAATAACTCCTTAGCTGCGCACTGTTTTAATAATCAAAAGGAAATAATTCTGGAGAATTTTCATGAATCTTATGCTGACTTTATCAATCCAGAAACGATTCCTTCGGTTGGTGATGGCAATTCGTCATCAATAGTTTATATCCCGCTTACCATTGGTAAAAAGAACCTTGGGGTGCTCACTGTACAGAGTTTTGATATAAAGGCTTTTGATGAATATCACATCAATATCATTCGAAATATTGCCATATATGCCAAAATTGCACTGGAAAATGCCAATGTATATCGTGAATTGGAAATACAATCCTTAAACCTGAAAAGTGCTAATAAAAGCATCAGAAAGCAAAATGCGCTGATCGAAGAACAGTATCATGAGCTTTTGAGCATCAATGAGGAGAAAAATAACCTGATTAATATCCTCGCACATGATCTCAGGAATCCGTTGGCAACTGCAATGAGCATGACCGAATTGGTTCGCTTTGAACGAAATAATTTGTCTGCAGAGCAATATCAGGCCAGTGAAATAATTTGGCGAGGTCTCACCAGGATGAATGATATGATCAGTAAGATACTGGATATAAAAGCGATAGAATCCCAAAAAATTAATTTGGATTTTGAAGTGTTGGATGTCAGAGAGCTTTTGGTGCCTGTAGAAAAATTATTTGAGACGAAGGCGGAGGAAAAGAACATACGATTGTATTTCGAAAGCGATGTTGATGAGCCACTGATTAAGGTTGATCGTAGTTACATGATTCAAGTGATGGAAAATCTTGTTTCAAATGCGTTAAAGTTTTCTCCATCGCATAGAAATGTGTTTATAAGGATATTTGAAGTTGAAGAATGGGTACATATTTCTGTTCGCGATGAAGGTCCCGGTATTCCTGAAAATGAGTTTGACAATCTATTTAAAAAGTATAAAAAACTGTCACCAAGACCAACCGCTGGTGAGCAATCAATTGGATTGGGGCTTTCTATAGTTAAAAAATACGTAGAGGTTATGGGAGGGAAGGTATGGTGCGAAAGTAAATCAGGAAAAGGATCAGAATTTTTTGTTGCTTTCCTGAAGGAAACTATTCCAGTAACCGGATTTACTGGATTTTAGCATCGATTCCAGCCTCACAAATGGAATCTTTCATAGGATGTAATTCCTCAAAAGTACCTTTTTTGACAGCGCATTTTCCTTTGTAATGAATGAGGTACGTGCATTGTTCAGCTTGTTCTGCCGAATGTTTGCAAACCTTAATCAACGTATTGATTACGTGCTCAAAGGTGTTGAAATCATCATTGTAAACAACCAGATCCTTTTCGTCTTCAGTGATGACAGCTTCCAATAAAGCAAATTCCTCTTTTTCTTGATAGCTCATTTTCATATCCAACAAATTTCAACGCAAAATTAAAAAAAAATATTCATTTTTGAAGACCGACAATAATCTTATGACACCAGGTTTAGTATTTTCTATCATCGCGATCTATTTTATTTTGTTAATTGTCATTGGCAGAATTACAGCTCAAAAAGCTACTACTGAAGTTTTTTTTACTGGAAAAAGACAATCTCCATGGTTTGTTGTGGCATTCGGCATGATTGGAGCATCCCTTTCAGGGATTACTTTTATTTCAGTACCCGGTGAGGTTGGGAATAGCAATTTTGAATACTTGCAAATGGTACTCGGCTATTTGCTTGGATACCTGGTGATTGGCGGCGTATTGATGCCGCTCTATTACCGGCTGAACCTGGTTACGATCTATACGTATTTGGAAGGCAGGTTGGGATTTTGGTCTTACAAAACAGGAGCTTTTTTCTTTCTGCTTTCGCGAACAATTGGTTCTTCTTTCCGACTTTTTCTTGTTGCTGGTGTTTTACAGATCGCGATATTCAAAGCCTGGGGGATACCTTTTTGGATTACTGTACTCATCACCATTATGCTTATCTGGGTTTATACCTACAAGGGCGGTATCAAAACTATAGTATGGACTGACACGCTACAGACTTTGTTTATGTTAGTCGCTGTCATTGTGAGTATTGTAATCATATTAAAATCATTAAATCTCGGCATTTTTGATATTCCGGAAGTGATATCAAAAAGCGATTTCTCGAATGTATTTGTATGGGATTGGAAACCACAGCGAAATTTCTTTAAGCAATTTTTTGCCGGGGCTTTTATCACCATCGTTATGACTGGTCTGGATCAGGATATGATGCAAAAAAATCTAACCTGCCGAAATATAAAAGATGCTCAAAAAAATATGTTTTGGTTCAGTATTATTCTTGTTTTTGCCAATCTTCTTTTTTTGACACTCGGGGCGTTGCTCTATTTGTACTCGTCGAATAAAGGCATAGCACTTCCTGCAAAAAGTGACGATTTATTTCCTTTTTTGGCATTGAATCATTTCAATGCTCTGGCTGGTATTTTGTTTATTTTAGGGATTATCGCGGCAGCTTATTCGAGTGCTGATTCTGCGCTGACCGCATTGACTACTTCATTTTGTGTAGATTTTCTGGGATTTAAAGATGATCAGCTAGAAAAATATAAACACGATACAAGAATAAAAGTCCATATAGGATTTTCAATATTGATATTTGTTGTCATCATGTTGTTTAGTGTCCTAAATGATGACAGTGTAATCACCTCATTATTTACGGCTGCTGGTTATACGTACGGCCCTTTGTTGGGATTGTTTGCATTCGGAATGTTTACTAAAAGGTCAATAAAAGATAAGTGGACGCCAGTCATTTGCCTCGTTTCTCCACTACTTTCCTATATCATAAACATAAATTCAGAATCATGGTTTTGGGGATATAAATTTGGTTTTGAAATATTGATATTAAATGGCTTGCTGACTTTTTTAGGGCTATGGTTTATTTCTCAAAAAAATTCTCAATTTAGATAGTGTTTTTCCAAAGTCGGTTTTAACAATTCAGACCAGATTGCATAACCTTTTGTATTCAAGTGAAGATTATCTTCAACAAAAATATCTTGCAACACGACTCCTTTGTTATCAAGCATTTTTGATGCGACATCTACATAATAATAATTGGCCTTTTGCTCAATTATTTTTTTAATTTTTACATTAGCTTCCTGCATCTTTGTCCAATATTGAACTCTGGAGATCGATGGTTTTATCGAAATAAAAAAAACTTTAGTTTCCGGAAGGTTTTTGTTCATGTAAGCAGAAAATTTCTTAAAACTTTTCACTGCCTGTCTAGCTTTTGTATTGTCATTAGCAAGATCATTTTCTCCACAATATAGAATCAGAAGTTTTGGGTGGTACGGCAATATAATTCGATCAGCATAATAAATAACCTCTGGAATAGTCGATCCACCAAATCCACGATTAATTACTGGGATGGGGGCCATGTCGGATGAAAGTGTTTCCCACCTTCGTATGCTTGAGCTCCCCACAAAGAGAACAGATTTGGGATTAAAGTCAGCGAGGCTATCCGTATGTTCAAAAGTTTGTATTTCAGACTCAAATTTATCAAGTTTTGGTTGTCCGAAAATGAAGGTGTTCAAGCCAAAAAATGTAATCAATAAAATAAACAGTACTTTTTTCATCATGAAATAATTTTATCCTAAAACCAATAGTCCCAAAAATAGTCCTTTTACGGAATATTATTTTCTTGTTCCATATTAATTCGTACCTTTTAATGCAAGGTACTGGTTAATGGATTGTGTTAGGTTAAAAAAGTAAATTGATATTTAATTCAGTACCAGATGCTTTACAAAGTAAACTTTGAGCTAAATTTTAAAATATTCAAACATGGCAAACCAGGTAAATATTGATCAACACAAAAAGATTTTAGGAACATTATACATTGTATTCAGCTCCCTTAATATTGTTATTGTCCTTATGGCGGCTCTTATCATTTCTGCTGTGGTCCCCAATTATGTCCATGATTTTGAATCATTGTTAGCTGTTAAGATTGTAAAATATGCAGTTATTACCCTGACGCTTGTTTTAACTACTCCCGCGCTCATTGCAGGAATCGGCCTGCTTTACAAAAAAGATTGGGCACTGACACTGGCTTTTGTTATTGGTATTATAGGATTGCTCGGCTTTCCTATCTGGACATTTATTGGCATTTATTCCATTGTTATCTTTATCATGTCACAGAACAGTTCAAGACCTAAACAAGCTACGGATTTGACTGCAAATGGGTAGTCATGTTTTTGTTTGTCAGATGGTATCTGATCAAATAAGCAACAGCTAAAAAAGCAAGTATACCTGAAATGGCAAATGAAATGATAAAGTTATCTGGATTATTATTGTAGCTATATCCTGATATTACTCCGCCAATACCAATTCCTGCCTCAAGTGCGATGAACATGGTTGCCATCGCTCTACCGCGATGCTTTTCGTCTGCCAGATCGATTGTCCAGGCAAAGATCGTTGGTGAGGTTAGACCCGAAGCAACCCCAAATAACAATCCTCCAAGATAAAACATCCATAGTTCTGTACTTAAACCTATTAGGAACATGGTAATCCCATATATCGCCGACCCAATGATCATAATTAAAACCCGCCCATATTTATCACTTAATGTACCGGCAATAATTCGAATCAAAAGGGATGAAATAGTGAATATGCTAAAGAATATTCCTTTGTTCATAATCCCCAGATGTTTGCTCAGATCAGGAATTAACGTAAGAATTGTGCCGAAGGAAAAAGCTGTCAAAAGCATGGTTATGGCTGATGGGAAAGCTTTGGGTTCAAGAATATCTTTACGTTTAAGTTTTAACAGCGACCATTTGAAACGTTGTTTAATTATGAGTGTTTCAGGCATGTTCATCACCACTATGATAGATAGTAGAGCAAATCCTGAAGAGCTGTAAAACATCCAGTTATAGCCAAAGTTCATTGCCACCCAGCTGCCTATAGCCGGACCAGCAGCCATACCTAAACTACCGAACATGCCAAGAATTCCCATAGCTTCACCACGACGCGAGACTGGTGCTATGTCGCCCACATAGGCAGAAGTTGCAGTAGGCTTAAATCCTGTAGACATGCCATGAATTAATCGCAACAAGAAAAATCCAAAAACAGTGGTCATAATTGGATAAAGAAACCCGGCGATGATGCAAACAAAAACCCCATAAATGATGATTGGAATTCTGCCTATTGTATCGGTAAGCCTGCCGCTGAAAGGCCTGGATAAACCAGCCATCAGGGTGAAAAGGGGAATAATGAGCCCTTTATGATTTCCACCTCCAAGTGAAGTCAGATAGTCAGGTAATTCCGGGATGATAAGGTTGAAACTGGCAAAAAATAAGAAAGAGCTTAAACTAAGCAACCAGAATTTGTATGTATAGAGCCTCTCTTTTTTTTGCTTCATGAGTTTTAAAAGAGCGCAAATTTACGCAAAGGTATGAGCCTACCTAAAGGTTGAAGATAAAAATAGGAAATGGAAAAATAATAAAGGGACGGCTGATTGTCTCATTTCTGTTTTAATTTACTTATTTTAAACTTTTTATAAATTTCACTTCTACATGAATTTTCCTCAACCTTCCATTGATCTTTATGGAATCCGTATTGACGAACCTGTTACAACGATTACAGACCTGGTGGTTTCGGTAGTATGCTTTTACGCTTTTTATAATCTGAATAAAATTACGCTAAAAAACCAGGTGCACTGGAATCTGAAATATTACTTTCTTTCCATGGGTATGGCAACCCTCATTGGTGGACTGATCGGTCATGGATTTTTGTACCTTTTCTCCTTCGCCTGGAAGCTGCCTGGTTGGCTTACCAGTATGTTTTCTATTGCTTTATTGGAACGGGCATCCATCATGTTTGCTAAACCTTTAGTGAAACCAAAAATTGGAAATTTCTTTGCCTGGATGAACCTTATCGAATTAAGTACTTTTGTTATTGTTACCTTTTCTACGCTGAATTTCTTTTTTGTTGAAGTCCATTCTGCTTATGGACTTTTAGTGATTGTGACAAGTTTTAATTATTGGGTGTATCGAAAAACTAAGAAAGACGCGAGCAAAATATTTCTAATTGCTGTTGGGATTTCGGCTATTTCAGCGTTAATTTTTATGAATAAAATTGGGATAGGTCCGTGGTTCAATCATTTTGATATAAGCCATATCCTGATGGCAATCAGTGCTTTTGTGTTTTATAAAGGAAGCCTCAAAATGATTCAGGATCCATTGGCGAATGGTATTGCATGACTCTGAAGCAAAACATATCAGTTATAAATATTAAAAATCTCATTAAGTTTTTTTTCGCGATAGGTAAATATATTTTTGATTTTACTGTGAATAAAAAGCTTCCCCATTATTTCACCTAACCACCTATAAGGTAGGGCGTAGTGAAGAATGTCGGTTATGAGCACTCCATCATCTGTCACTTCAAAATGATGTTGATGATGCCAAAATTTATAAGGCCCAAAACGCTGTTCATCGATAAAATATTTACCATCGACGCACTGACTGATTTCTGTCACCCAAAGCATTGAGATATTCAGTAGAGGTTTGATTTTATACGTGATGATTTGACCAGAAAACGCTTTTTTATCTGCTCCGGAAATGATTTGAAATTTCATGTCCTCTGGAGTGATGGTATCTAAGTTTTGTGGAGAAGAGAAAAATTCCCAGGCGCGATCAATGTTTATAGGCAGTTTCTGCTTTACTTCCAAAAGATGAATTTTCATTTCAATTTCGATTTTACTTCATAACCTGTTGATTATGCAAAAGGTTAGAATTTTATGTAATTCATTTTGTAAATTGGATTAGATTTTTTTTAAAAGCTTGAAAACACTCAAATTTCACTTTTTATGAAGCACTTGATTTTAGCTTTTTTTTTGATTGTACCAGTTAGTGCGATTTGCCAGGAATCATCTTATACACGAAACATCGATTGGAACAGGGAACGCCACGCCTGGTCTTCTTTTTGGGTTACTCACCCTACGGAATCGAATGTAGATTATGGAGTATTTCTTTTCAGAAATGAAATTGAATTGGATGAAATCCCAGCTGAATTTATAGCATATGTTTCAGCAGATAACCGATACCACCTTTTTGTTAATGGAGAAGAAGTAAGTTTTGGGCCAGCGAGGGGCAGCCTCCAATATTGGAGATATGAGACGTTGGATTTGGCTCCTTATTTGAAAAAGGGCAGAAATATAATCGCCGCAGAAGTTTTCAATTTAGGACCATTAAGACCTGTTGCACAGTTCTCCAATGTAACAGCTTTTATTTTTCAATCGGAAGCACTACCAGATCAGTTAAATACAGGAATTGGTAAATGGAAAGTCAAAAAAAACCATTCTTACAATGCTCGGGCAGTCACATCCAATATGGTGTTAGGAAAATATTATGTTGCTGGTCCTTGCGATAGCATTGTGGCTGCACAATACCCATATGCATGGGAGCAATTGGAATATGATGACCGGGAATGGGAAGCTACAAAGATTGTGCAAAAAGGGTCGGGTAGGGGTTATATGCACGGATCGCCCTGGATGCTTGTACCTAGAAATATCCCGATGATGGAGCAAAAAGTGTTGGCATTTTCATCCATTGCAAGGCAAACCCATGATTTTGCAAGTCTAGATGAGGAAAGGGGATTTTCTGCTAATATTCCGTCAAACACTAAAACCAGTATTCTGATTGATCAACAAGCGTTAACCATGGGATTCCCAGAAATGAACGTCTCCATGGGGATTGGTGCAAAAATTAAAGTGACTTATTCGGAGGCTCTTTTCGATAACGAAAGAAAAAAGGGAAACCGCAATGAAATAGAAGGGAAAGAAATCCATGGATATTCAGATATTTTTATGCCTGATGGAAATTCAGACAGACTGTTCAGGCCGCTATGGATCAGAACGTTTCGATTCATCCAGCTGGATATTGAAACCGCAAATAAACCATTAGTCATTAACGGCTACAATTTTAAATTTACCGCTTATCCATTTGAAGAAAAGGGGATGTTTTCCAGTGATAGAGAAGATTTGCAGCAAATATGGGATGTCGGTTGGCGAACAGCGAGATTATGCGCCCTGGAGACTTACATGGATTGTCCGTATTGGGAACAACTGCAATATCTGGGTGATACAAGGATTCAATCGCTAATATCTTTGTATGTTGCTGGAGATGATCAACTCATGCGCAATGCTTTGCTAACAGCAGATCGAAGTAGAATTCCAGAAGGACTTACTTCGGCCCGAGGGCCAACGTTTGTCCCACAGATCACGCCGCCTTTTAGTTTGTATTGGGTCGATATGGTGCATGATTATTTTATGTATCGGGATGATCCGGATTTTGTAAAGCAATTTCTGCCAGGT
>JAHEMV010000118.1 GCA_024643455.1 Cytophagales bacterium | reverse complement strand
TTGGGAGGATCACATACCAATCTTAAATGGCAGGCACAAAAAATTAAAGATTCAATGCTTAAAAATATAAAGGAATTACAAGCATTATCTGTAGAGCAGATGATTGAAAACAGGATCAATAAATTCTGTAAAATGGGCGTAGTACAGGATTAGATTATAAAAAGAATTCGATTAAAGCCATCATTGCCGTCTTGCTTTGATGGTTTTTTTATTCCAGTTTTTTTGAACTTATCTATTTAATTGTGAATTTTTAGTTGTTGATTAATTCTAGTTTACCATGAAGTTACATAGCATTCATACTGGACTTTTTAAGCTTGATGGCGGGGCAATGTTTGGCGTGGTTCCAAAAGTAATTTGGCAAAAAACCAATCCTGCTGACGCAAATAATTTATGCTCCTGGGCCATGCGGTGCCTTCTTTTGGAGGATGGTGACCGATTGATTCTGATCGATAATGGAATGGGGGATAAGCAAGATGAAAAGTTCTTTACTCACTTTTATTTACATGGAAATTATACACTTGAAGGTTCGCTAAAACAGGCAGGGTTTTCATTTAATGATATTACGGATGTTTTTTTGACGCATTTGCATTTTGATCATTGCGGAGGTGGAGTTAAGTGGAAGGATGCTCAGAATCAAATTGGAGAGCCTGTGTTTCCTAATGCCCACTATTGGAGTAATGAAGCGCATTGGAATTGGGCAAAAAATCCAAATGCAAGAGAAAAGGCCAGTTTTCTAAAGGAAAACATGCTGCCAATTCAGCAGTCAGGTCAGCTCAATTTTATTAATCCGGACCTGGATAGTCCATTTTCTCAATTTGATATTTTGTACGTTGATGGTCATACCGATAAAATGATGATTCCGCATATCAAATATAAAGGACATACGATCGTGTTTGCGGCTGATCTTTTACCTTCTACCGGGCACATTCCGCTTCCATATGTGATGAGTTACGATACACGACCACTGCTCACTTTAAAAGAAAAAGCAGAATTTTTGCAGAAAGCTACAGATGAGCAATACATTATTTTTTTTGAGCACGATTCAGTAAATGAATGTTGTATGCTTAAAATGACTGAAAAAGGGCCAAGGCTCGACCGTGCCTTTCCATTAAGTGAAATCCTGTAATGAAAAAGATTGGGATAGCCTTATCCGGAGGTGGTTCGCGAGGAATCATGCATATAGGCATTTTGAAAGCCATTGATGAGGCAGGTATAAAATTAAGCCTGGTTACCGGAACGAGTGCCGGAGCGATTGTTGGAGCTTTTTATTGTAGCGGATATTCGCCTGATCGCATAATGGATATCATCAGGGATACAAAACTATTCAAATACGTTCGCCCCGCTATTAGTGTTTCTGGATTGTTAAAACTGGAAACTGTCGTTTCTGTTTTTGAAAGGTATTTAAAAAATAATTCCTTCGAATTACTGAAAATACCTCTTGTCGTTTCAACAACTAATATAAGAACTGGTAAAAATGAATTGCTGAGCCAGGGGGGATTGATCATTTCTGTTATGGCTTCTTGTGCAGTCCCTGTAATATTTGAGCCTGTAAGACTAAATGGTGAACGCTATATCGATGGCGGATTATTGAACAACCTTCCAATAGAACCGTTAATTGGTTCTTGTGATATTGTCATTGGATCAAATTGCAACGCTATTTCAGAAAACTATCAAGTGGGAAATATGCGATCCTTAATGGAGCGTTCGATGCTCATGGCAATAAGTGGTAATACAGCAATAAAAAAGGACCGTTGTGATATTTACATGGAGCCTGATGGGTTAAAAAATTATGGAGGCTTTGATTTTTCAAAATCAGAAGAAATATTTCAAATAGGATATAATTATGGTAAAACCATGATTGATAATATCAAGGCACTTTTATAGTTGTATTCCATGAAAATATTGGGCCATCTTCTTACATGATGCGTTTCGACACTAGACCTTACTCATCTTAAAGGGAAAAGCTGAATTATTATAGAAGGCTTTCTGTGAAAAACATAGCAAATTTTTAGTACAAGATTCCGAAAATGAATGCTGTGCGTTTAAAATCACTGAAAAAGGGCCAAAGCTAAACTTCAACTTTCCACAAAGTGAAATCTATTCATTTAAATTGATGGATCTCATGAAATAATTTGCAAATAAGGCCAGAATAATCAGGTCATTTGTATCGACCATTTATGTAATTATGGTTGCAAAACTGTTATTTGATGTTTATTTTATTAGTTCGAAATTTTAGCGAAATATTGGATTTGCTATTTGGCATGAATCATCCATGAATATTGAAATCGAAATACTTTTTATTTTTTCTTTTATCGTAAGAAGCAAAACTTTTTCTCCATTTATATAAAATCATGAAAACACTACTTAAAAATCTCCTCATCATATTGGTCGTCCTGTTTTTTAGCCAATGCGATAGACTTAATAATGGAACATTAAAAGGCATAGTACCGCCAAAGGCAGAAAAACAACCAAAAGAATTAGTGGCTCATGGAGATACCAGAATCGATAATTACTATTGGATGCGCCTAAGTGATGAGCAAAAAAGCGCATTAACACAAGATGAGCAAACAAAAAAAGTATTAGCGTATTTGGATGCTGAAAATGAATACATGGGCAATGTATTGGGGCATACCAAAGAATTTCAAAATCAATTATTTGAAGAAATAAAAGGAAGGATAAAGAAAGACGATGCCAACGTTCCCTATTTAAAAAATGGATATTGGTACTATACCCGATACGAACAGGATCAGGAATATCCAATTTATTGTAGAAAAAAAGGGAATCTGGATGCAGATGAATTGATTATGCTCAATGTTAATGAATTGGCGAAAGGGCATGAATTTTATTCATTAAGTAATGTTACTGTGAGCCCGGACAACCGGATTTTAGCATTTGGTGTGGATACCCTGAGCAGGCGAGTTTATACAATAAAATTTAAAAATCTCGAAAATGGAGATTTGTTGACTGATCGGCTTGAAAATACTCAGGGTGATGCCGCATGGGCAAGTGATAATAGTACCATTTTTTATACTTCAAAAAATGAGGTGACGCTTTTATCTGAAAAAATTCAGAGGCATAAACTAGGTTCTCCTTCTTCTGACGATGTGGTAGTATATCATGAAAGGGATCCATCTTTTTATATCGGAGTATATCGATCTAAATCTGATCAATATATTATCATTTCCAACAGTAGTACACTTGTTTCGGATTATCATATTCTGAGATCAGATGATCCAAATGGATCCTTTAAGCAATTCATGCCTAGAGAAAAAAATATGTTGTATTCCATAAATCCTATTGGTGATAAATTTTATATCACTACAAATTGGGAGGCAGAAAATTTCAGATTAATGGAAACGTCTGCAGAAAATACTACAAAAAATCATTGGAAAGAAGTGATCCCTCATCGACCGGATGTACTCCTTGAAGATATAGAGGTATTCAATGATTTTCTGGTCGTTTCAGAAAGGAAATTGGGGCAATTGAATTTTAGAATAATTAATCGGAAAAATGGTGAGGAACATTATATTGATTTTGATGAGACAGCATATTTGGCCTACTTCGATACTAATCCTGATTGCTCAAGCGAGTTGCTGAGGTTTGGATATACCTCGCTAAAAACACCTTTTTCAACGTTTGACTACAATATGAATACAAAAGAAAAGGAGCTTAAAAAAAGACAGGAGGTTGTTGGAGGCCATGACCCGGAAGATTATACAACCGAACGACTATATGCTAAATCAAGAGATGGTGTTGATATTCCTATTTCTATTGTTTATAAAAATGGATTCAAAAAAGATGGGACTCAACCACTATTGCTGTATGGATATGGTTCTTATGGAGCAACAATAGATCCGTCATTTAGTTCTGAAAGGTTAAGTTTGCTTGATCGCGGATTTGCATTTGCCATCGCGCATATTCGAGGGGGACAGATGTTGGGCAGGCATTGGTATGAGGATGGAAAATTGATGAAAAAGAAAAATACTTTTTATGATTTTATTGATTGTGGTAAATTCCTTATAAAAGAAAAATATAGTTCAAGTGATCATATTTATGCCTTGGGAGGTAGTGCTGGGGGATTACTTATGGGTGCTGTCCTCAATATGGAGCCACTTCTCTTTAATGGAGTAATTGCTGCGGTTCCGTTTGTTGATGTCGTCACTACAATGTCCGATCCTACTATACCATTAACAACTAATGAATACGATGAATGGGGCAATCCGGCAGAAAAAACCTATTACGATTATATGAAGAGCTATTCTCCATATGATAATTTGGAGGCAAAAAAATATACAAATGTATTGGTGACCACAGGATTGTTTGATTCGCAGGTTCAGTATTGGGAGCCAGCCAAATGGGTAGCTAAACTAAGGGATTACAAAACGGATAATAATTCATTATTTCTTCATACCAATATGGATGCTGGTCATGGAGGAGCTTCCGGAAGGTTTGAGCGATATAAAGTAGTGGCTTTAGAATATGCATTTATGTTTGATTTAGAAGGAATTGGAAACTAAACTAGTTCTAGTTCGCAAAGGCTAAAACTCTTTTCCAGATAAATCATTATTACTTTGTCTCTATACTTTGTATTTTGTATCTGTTTATAACAATAAAAACCCATTAAAATGAAAAGAAGAAATTTTTTAGCAGGTCTTGGACCTTTGGCTGTAGCTCCGATAGTTGGGTATTCTAATAACTTGAATACTTCCGAAGAAAATCAACAGTATATTGAAGTATTAAAATATACCCTGCCATTAGGAGATAATAAAGGAAGAACAGAAAAATACTATGCCGATGCAGCGATCCCTGCACTCAATAAGCTCGGTATAGAAAATGTTGGTGTTTTCAATGTGATGTACGGGCCGAATGCTCCTTCACTTTATGCGATCATTCCGCATAATTCCATTGAATCCGTAATGACCTATCAGGATAAACTGCTCCAGGATAGTGCCTATATGTCAGCTGGGAAAGATTTTATTGAATCTACCATTTCCAATCCTGCTTATGTGAGAATTGATCGTGGATTGATGAAGGCATTCAAAAATATGCCTAAAGTAGTTTCACCCAAAACAACGTTAGGTGATCAGCGTATTCTGGAAATGCGGATTTATGAAAGTCATAACTATGTGAAAGGACAAAAGAAAATTGATATGTTCAATGATGCGGGGGAGATTCGGATTTTCAAAGAATCAGGTCTTAATCCAGTCTTTTTTGGTGAATCCCTTTTTGGATCGTTGATACCAAACTTAACTTATATGGTAGCATTTAAAGATATGGCTGAGCGCGATAAAAACTGGTCTGTGTTTGGCAGTTCAGCAGGTTGGGCAGCTATAAAGGATCTCCCTGAATATAAAGATACCGTATCCAACATAACGGATATCATATTGAGGCCAGCCTCTTGTTCTCAAATTTAACGTAAAATATTTACGCATAAATAAGGCCCTGGGCAGCAAAATGCCTTTGGGCCTTTTTGATTTCTGGTAGTTTCATTAAAGAATAAAAAAAGGCCATATTATTACATTTGTAACCTAAGCTTATTCAAAAACAAAAAACAGGGTTTACAAAAGTCTTAAATTCCTTATTTATAGGCGGATGTGAACTTAACAAAATTTATTTAGTGAGAACCATATACCTAACCATTTTTATCTGTAGCTTTTTTTTATTCTTAATAGTTAGTGAAGGTCAGGCACAATTATTTTCTGATAAGCCATTGTCTCCTTCTAAAATGTGCCATAAAATAAATAAAAACCGCACAAAAAAATTCAAGAAGAAATTCAGACTTAAGAAACCGGTAAATGATGTTTCAAGAATAAGTTATAAACCCTACGATGCCAATTATGCCAGGGCAAATTTTAAAAGTAAACTAGCAAGTAAAGAAGAAATTTTTACCGTCCCGGATCTTATTACAGCAAAAAAAACCGATAAGCCGCCATTTAATAAACTACCGGATCCTGTAAATAAACGGCATTCTGAAATCAGGGAAAAGGTTAAAGAACAAATTGAAAGTGGGAAAGCCACTGAACCGATTATGGAATCGTT
Source organism: Cytophagales bacterium (assembly GCA_024643455.1). Lineage (GTDB taxonomy): Bacteria > Bacteroidota > Bacteroidia > Cytophagales > Cyclobacteriaceae > JAAUQL01. The sequence continues at coordinate 5,561 of JAHEMV010000118.1, read as the reverse complement.
GTATTTTATAACCGATGAAGCTGAGTTTGCCTATGTGGATTTTGATCCGTTTTTATTAGCTGTGGAGTACGCATTACAAGGAAAGATGGTATTAGTGGAAGGTTTTACGGATAACAAAGGTGGAGAGGAACACAATCTTCAACTTTCGATGAAACGGGTAAGGCAAATAGAGGTTTTGATGCACGATATCGGCGTACCTCCTGAAAGCGTGTCGGTCATTGGATATGGCGAAAGCATGCCCAAATATGATAACTCCACAGAAGAAGGTCGTCAAAAAAACCGGCGGGTAGATTTTAAAATTTTCTAAATAATAGTCCAAACTAAGGGACAAAATCAATCCATTTATCCTGAAACAAATCTGGCCTGGGCACAAAATTGAATTTATCCGGATTTTCCTCAAACTGGGTATATATGGGAATGCCGGACGCTAATCCAAATTCAGTATATTTTCTTGGAGACTTAATAATTAGCTCTTGACAGGAATAATTTTGATTCTTTTCCCATTGCATGGTGTTGTTTTTCCTCACAAATGGAAACCAGGCTAAACCTCCATGGCTGCGAACATCTTTATAGTCAAAGCCATATTCCCGATCGCACCATGCCCCAAAAGTCAACGGAGCATTTGGATTTGCACTTATGGTGGCGTGTGCCCAATTTGGAGGCACAATCACGACATCTCCTGGTCCGGCGTGAATCGCAAAGCATCTTCCAGGATTATCCATGGCAGTTTCCTGCATATAAATAATCGCCGCACCTGACCATATCTCGTAAACTTCCGGCGTGGACCATCCATTGGCGTAGGCGGATTTTTTGTGGATATGGCCCTGGCTCCGGACCGGTTCTTTGCCAAGTTTTCCTTCGGCGTAGGTCACGACTCCGAAAAGTAAATGCAAATTGTGTAAAATACTTTTATGTTCCTTTTTGCCTACATCCATGGCAATGGAATAGACTTCTTCAGGGCCTATGCAATCGGGATCAAAGAGGCTGCTGCGAATGGCATCGAGTGTTCTTATCTCGACTTTCGGGCCAAAGCTATTTTTCCCATATTCAAAGCCCATTGGATTGGTAACAGGGGTAATTTCAAAACCTGGATTAAAAAGCATAGTTCCTAATTATAAATAGACATAAATTTTCATGTATGCCGCACAAAGGCTTTCATCGTACCGCATTTTTGTCCTAGACCTTCACCTAAAGGTCGAATCGTATACGCTCCCAAATGAGCAGGCATAATCCATGTCTCGGCAAAATGAACAACAAATGGATCAAAAAGACTTGAAGGGCTTTCTACAATGGCTTCTTTCCCTTCCACCAGGCATAGCACATTAACTGTACCTTTGGTGTCGTGGGGAACGGTTTTCGTAAACCAATGCCTCCTCGTTTCTATAAATTCCCGCTCATGCAATCCGGTACGTTCCTCCACCCATCCATCTCCTTCAGAGACCTGTTCAATTGCATTAATTAATTCGCGTTTAACCCACTCTTCGGTCCGGTCCCACTTGATATTTGCCTTGCCATGTTCGATGTTTATAGGTCGTGGCTTGCCATCCATACCAAGTCTTCCCCAATCCCATAATTTGAAAGTGAAAATATATGGAGTAGCACTGATTTCCAGCACAAGGCTGTTTTCGCCAGAACAATGGACCGTTCCGGCAGGGATCAATACATGGTCATGTTTTTTTATCGGCCATTTTTTTACATGTTTTTCTGCATCGAATAAGCCTGTTTTTTTTGATGCTTCCAGATCGGCAATCATATTATCAGGAACGACATCCTTTCTAAATCCAAGATAGACAAATGCCCCTTCTTCAGCATCGAGCATATAATAGCTCTCATCCTGGGTATAGTGCAAACCAAATTTTTCCTGAATATATTCTGTAAGTGGATGTACCTGTAGACTCAGATTTCCCCCGCCAAACGTATCCAGAAAGTCAAAACGAATCGGGAATTCATCGCCAAAACGGGCATGTACCGAATCACCAAGCAATTTTTCAGGATATAGAAAAACGAGATTGATAGACGGTGTTTCAAATATTTCCTCTCCGAATTTCAGATATAAACTGTTTTCTTCCGGAACGCAATTAAAACACCAGGCATAGTTCACTGCACTTTTATCCAGGTTGCAATGTTCCTTCATCCATTGGCCGCCCCAAGGCCCTGGATCAAAAAATGGCACGACACTAAATGGTTGATGGATTGCCTGATCAAAACCACTTCGAATAGCTTCTCCGGAAATCATTTTAGGTTCACGAATTTTGTTTGTATCCAGGACAAAATCCCACTTTCTAAATAGTTTTTTCTTTAATCGATCACAAGCACGCCAGTCAACAAAAAAACCTTGTTTGTACAGTAGCATCCAATCTTCTGTATCTCTGTTTTTCATTCCAATGTTATCAACAAGGTGTTTTCTCATTCGCATTTGAATCTCCCACCGAGCCATATCCGCATAGACCAGCAAATCCCAGGAATTGGGGATTAATGATGCTCCGGTACCATAAATAATGGTTATCCCTTCTGAAATAGCCAATAAATTCCTGGTGTTGTCTATTTTTTTCTGATCGTAAAAATCACTGATATTCAATCTTGTCAAATAGCCAAAAATTCTGTCTTCAGTCACATCAGGTTGTACCATATCTTTGATCGCTTCTTCAGACTTCATTGATGTATTGGAGTTTAGCCATTGGTCGTATTCCAATCCATCCTGTAAACCACTAACCAGTTCTTCGTGAATTACGCCCTGATAGGTTTCTATTACGATGACTTTGTTGCCGTCGCCTAGTTCTGCAATTGTCTTGTTCAATTCAGTACAAATTTTTTCCCAGCCATTCCAGACCGGAAAGAATTCTTTTACTTGAACGAAAGGTGCATTATTATAATTGGTCATATGAAGTATAGTTACTCAAATCCTTTTTAGATAATTTTTAAATTTGGTTTAATAAGTACTCACAGCCCAATATGGCATTGTATTCTGGCCAATTGGCTTTTACCACCTGTGCTTTACCCCATGGACTCCATGTGTGTTTGTTGATGATTTCCTGAAAACGGGGGAGGATATTTTCATTATGCTTGATGATGCCACCACTCACAATCACCCGATCGGGATCGTATGCGTGAATCATATTCACCATGCCAAAGGCCCATGTTCGTACACTTTTGTCTTTCAATTCCATGGCAAGCGCATCACCATCGTTAGCTAAATTGAACACGTGTTCGTAATCGATTTTTTCTATTTGGGAGAGTCTGCTCGATTCAAATCCTTTTGATTCCCTGGCCATTTGTGGCAATCGCCATGTTGAAGCTTCTGCCTCCACGCAACCGATGTTTCCACATTGGCATGGATTTCCATGCATATTCAAAGTCATGTGTCCACCCAGGCATCCGGCAATAAAGTGCTTACCGCGAAGCACTTTTCCTTCGATTAGTGCGGCACCACCTATACCTGTGCCAAGGGTCATCATTATCAGGTCATCGACTCCAATACCAGCGCCATATTGCCATTCACCTATGAGTGCCAGGCGAGCGTCATTATCCATGGCAAATGGAGTATTAAATTTATCATTGACCCATTTATTCAAGTCAATTTCCGGGGCATCGGGATATTTGACGTTTGTGGAGATAATCCGCATTTGCCGACTATCTACAATACCTGGAAAAGCAACACCAATACCACAAAGCTGATGGGTGTTTACATTATGTTTAGCGCAAAGCTTCCGGATGAATTGTTCCAAATTGGGTAATTGACTTGACAATCCGCTGCCTGAATGCGCATCGATTATTTCTGCATCGATGAGTTCGCCTTGATTTACCAGCCCGATTTTGATTCGTGTTCCACCCAGATCAACTCCAATGGTATATTTCATTATTTTATAATTAAAACGCTACTAACTGAGGTTTGCCATTTACTTCCAGGAGGCGGCCACTAAAGCCATCGGTAGCGATCGTTCCGTAATCATGACCTGCATCGGAGGGCCAGCAGGCGCCAAAAGTCATCGGCGTATTTCCAATATTTACAGTACGGTGAGCTACATGAGCTGGCATATAATGCAGGCTTCCCGGCGTCATTTCCTCAGCCCAGGTTTCGCGATTGCGATTCATCATCACCAACATACCATGTCCCTGAATGCACCAATAGTATTCTCCACGGTCGCCTTTAGCATGAAAATGCCCCTTGGTCATGAAGTATTCATCTCCGACTTTACCGGGATAAATGGTGGTATTGCCAAAAAACAAACCGCCTTCGGTATTTTCCGAAACGGGAAAATAGTACTGAACATGGTAAACTAGCTGATCTTGTGACATGGATTTTCTACACTTTTCGTCTACATACACGTCTTTCAGATCGCCTAGTCGTGCAGTTTTTTCACCAATATTTTTTCCCGATAATTGGCCGGTGTCGCTATTGAAAAATAGTTCTGGCTTAAATATTTGCATAGTTTATGGTTTTATTTCAAAATAGTTGCCATTTGGCACACCGACTTTAATATACCTTCGGCAAAGTTGCGACTTGACTGGTGACAACGTTCCTTGAAAATCACTAACAAGGGTATATCCTCCAGGAATATCCGGTAAATTCATTACAACAGGATAATTCTTTTCCCCGAATGCAGGAATCTCAACGTTTTGCTTTTGTGACCAAACTGCTTTTCCGTTTTCATTATAAAGTAATATGGTGACTTCTCCTTTTTCAGTCTCAGCAAAATCATTGATTGCTTTTAGTGTAAACAGCAATTGCGAACCCGGCTGGTGAGGGCCGAATTGCTTCATGAATCGCTCATCCGGATGATTTATGAAAACTGCTGAGGGTGCAAAAGCATGTAGAAACCAACTAAGGGTAGGTCCTTTTTCCAGATCTTTGATGTTATTGATGTACCAGTCGCCTGTGTAACCGTAGTTGTTAGTCAGGTGCGTAAAAGCCAAAATGCCCGCATGCTGACGAATGCTACGGAGCCATTCAGTTTCACATTGCAGCCAGTAAGCCTGAAACTCCCTATTTTCCGTTGGAGTGGAATTTTCGCCTAAATAATAAGCATATGTTTTGGTGGTTAGCTTTGATGGTCTGCCATCACGCCACAGCCAGATCCAACCATATTCGTTGACAAGCTGAGCTGCACTGGACTCAATGCTTTTTGTGGTCACTTCATTGCGATAGTCCAAATCACCAAGCGGATATGGATCATCGCTATACGTATTCATATCTACCCATGGACGAACACCTTCATATGGGTGAGGCTCATCCATTTCGTCATTTCCCATGTGCGAAGCAGTCATGTATCCGGCATCCCATATACGCGTTGGATCAAGCTTTTTTAGTTCAGGGATAAGTTCATTCCCAATAAATTCATCCCAGTTTTCATTGATCGCATCCCAAATAACGATGCTTGGATGATTGCCATCGCTCCAGATCCAATTGGTATATTCTGCCCGGATTTGTTCGTTCCAACCGTGATTTTGCCAATAATTCCATTCGTTCTGAAACATAATTCCATACTCATCTGCCAGGTCATACCAAAAATCAGGTAGAATGCCCACACAAATCCGCATGGCATTCCAGTTTATGGATTTTG
>JAHEMV010000117.1 GCA_024643455.1 Cytophagales bacterium | reverse complement strand
ATGTACCCGGAACCAACGTTCGTAAAAAAGCCAGAAATTACTATATCGGCATACCTGTAGGATTTAAATTTGGCAAACTCGACAAAACATATTTTTATGGTGGATATGAATTGGAATTACCTTTTGTATATAAGGAAAAAACCTTTGTAAACGAGGAGAAAACGGATAAATACAAGGTTTGGTTTAGCGGAAGGTCGGCAATTCAGAATACTTTGATGGTCGGCATTCAGTTTCCTTATGGAACAAATATCAAATTCAAATATTATATGAATAATTTCTACAAGAAAAGTTATACCGAAACTGATGCAAATGGCAATAAAAACCAACCCTATGCCAATTTTGATGCAAGTATGTTCTACGTATCCCTGAATTTTATTTTATTAAGAAATACAGATTTTTATTATAAAGAATTCTAAAAAATTGTGTTGAAAAATTAATAAAGAGCTGTCTATAAGTGATCCTCTTTTTTTAACTTTCTATTCTAAATTAATGAAACGAAGTATCGCACATCTATCCTTACTAGTCAAAGATTATGATGAAGCCATTGAATTTTATGTTAATAAATTAAAGTTCATTTTAAAAGAGGATACCAAAATTAGCAATACTAAACGATGGGTATTAATTAATCCTTCATCTGACTCTGGGTGCAACTTGCTACTAGCCAAAGCTGTCGGCAACGACCAGATCAGCCGAATAGGAAATCAAACTGGAGGCAGAGTGTTTTTATTTTTGTATACTGATAATTTTGAACGTGATTATCAAAACCTGATTGATCATAAAATAAAAATTGTACGAAAACCATCAACTGAAGCATATGGGACTGTCCTTGTTTTTGAAGATTTGTATGGAAATCTGTGGGATCTGATCGAACCAAAGGATTGAAACAAAACAATCAGGTATTTATTTCGCTATCTAAAATAATGTTTGCCGCTATCCTTGCAGCTTTCTGTACAACTCTGCTGCATTTTTTTGTGGCTCCAGCCCGTTGAAAATTCTTGAGTTCTTCAGGATCCATAAGATTAAAACTTTTGCCAAAAGCACGATCCTGAATATTGCAACATAAGGTACTACCGAGCTCCTTTTCAAACTGCTTCACAAACTCGTTTGTTGGAATTAATGAATTTCTATAGGTTTCCCAATCATCCATCCGGTCCCGGCCAAATATCAAGCCCATGGCCATTAATGCTCCGGTAATGGCACCGCAGGTTTCACCGCGTTCTGCTATACCAGGTAGTGGAGTCAAAGCTTTCAGCACATCATCTCCTCCCAATCCAAATTGCTCAGCAAGTACGTAAAACGTTGTCTGAGCACAATTACCTGATTTTTCCATAGTTATATCTACCCGCTGGTCTAGCATAGCAAACACGTGTTCTTTGCCCATTTTTCGTGATAAATCCATGGATTTTGGATCTTTTTTTAGGTTCTTGAATTGAGTTGTATTATCAGATTTTATTTGCTTTTCAGAACACGCATCCAAATACGATACAAATGGAAGTGCTGCCAGACATTTTATAAAAAATCTTCTTTTAGGCGATTTCATGGAAATTAAAAAGTCATCCCTAATTATTTAAACCAAAATCAATAGCGAATAATTCTGTTCACTCCAGATTTTTAGAATAATTACATAATTTTGTCTTGTTGGGAAACCAAAATGGTAACTGCATGATAAAAGAGGCGTGTGTCGGAAATATCAATGAAGCACTAAAAGCTGAAAAACAGGGAGCTAACAGAATCGAGCTATGTGAAAATCTTCTTGTTGGAGGTACTACGCCATCAGCAGGAACAATTGCCATTGCCAAAAAAATGCTTAAAATCCCCATTATGGTTTTGATTCGACCCCGTGGCGGTAATTTTATTTATTCTTCTGACGAAATCGAAGTCATGAAACATGATATAGAATTGTGTAAAGGAATTGGTGTTCAAGGAGTAGTGATAGGAGCGCTAAATGCTGATAGTTCCATAAATATACCGTTGCTAAATGCTTTTGTTAAACTAGCCAAACCCATGGAAATCACTTTTCATAAAGCCATCGATGAAACAAAAAACATCCAGACTGAATTTTCCAAATTGCTCAATTCAGGGGTGGACCGCCTTTTAACTTCCGGAACAAAAGAAACTGCACTTGAAGGAAAAAATATAATCAATGAACTGGTCAGCATATCAAATGGAAAAATAAAGATTATTGCAGCTGGAAAAATTACCAATACCAATCTACCCCAAATACAAAGTCAAATCCATGCTGATGAATTTCATGGTAAAAAAATTGTTGGAAATCTCAGTGATTAAGTAATATGCAAGCTGCATTATTCGTTATTTTTCGACTTTAACGCGTTGAGAAGGTAATCCATGTTCAGTCACTAGACGTCTTAATAGTATTTTTTCAAAGAAAGATTTAAATTTCATTTTTTAAGCAATAAAAATGACAACTTTTTCAAATTCATGGGACAACTCTATACGAGCCGAATCCTATTCAAGTCTGGAATTTCCTAACACCTATTTTCTGGCATATCGCGATTTGCCGGAAATCATTAAAAAACATTGTAATGGATCCATTGCATTAGATTTTGGATGTGGTGCTGGGAGATCAAGTCGATTTCTAAAAAATCTCGGATATGAGGTAGTTGGAATAGATATTGCCCAGGATATGCTCGCAAAAGCGCGCGAATTTGATCCTTCTGGAGATTATCATCATGTGTCAAATGGCAATTATGATCTATTTAGTGATGAGTCATTTGACCAAATTCAATCCATTTTTACATTTGATAATATCCCGGAAATGGCCACACGGATTTGCATACTTTCTTCTTTGGTTAAAAAGTTAAAGCAGAATGGGAAAATCATCATGCTCGATTCTACCCCTGATATTTATTTTCATGAATGGTCATCTTTTTCTACATCTGATTTTCCTGAAAATAAGCTGGCAAGTGATGGAGAAATAGTAAAAATTGTTATGACTGACGTTCCGGACAACAGACCAGTTGAAGATATTTTATGGACACACCAACATTATTTGGATCTTTTTGAATCCTGCGGGCTTACTCTTGAAGAAACCTACAAACCGTTGGGAAAACCTGATGAAGGTATACAATGGAAGAGCGAACTTGAAATTGCTCCCTGGGTAATCTATGTATTAAAAAAGAAATAATGCCCATGTCTTGACTTCCCGTTTCGTGTGATTTAAAATAAAAATTTATTGTATAGTTCCTAAAAAGTATAATCCATGGGATCGGGATGGATAAACTCATAATCTGTTTCGTACAAAAGTTTTTTAACAGAAATCTCACGCTTCCATCCATCCTGATTTTCTGCAAAAGTCGGAGGTTCCAATCCTAAGGATTTTGTTAAATGGGTGTAAAAATCATGCTTATTAGGATGCATTGGAGAAACTACATTGAAACACGTGCTAACTGACTCATGTTCAAACATATAATTGATTACACCAATGGCGTCTTCAAGATGTAAAAAATTAACCGATTGTTTACCTATAGTCAATTCTTTACGTCCGGCAAAAAATCTTCCCGGATGCCTGCCTGGTCCAGCCAAACCTCCAAATCTTAAAATCACATAAGGTACGCCACATTGCGATATCAGGTTTTCGGCCAATAATATTGCTTTCCCGGAATCGGTCTCAGCACTGGGATTGGTGGATTCATCAATCAAATCAATCGAATTTCCATAAACAGAAGTAGAACTTACAAAAACGATTTTACATAATTGTTCCGATTTTCTGGCAATTGATAAAATCTGAGCAATAGCCTTTGGATAATCCTGGAGCACATCCGGATTTCTTCGTCCCGGAGGCAAGTTGATCAAAAGATTATTTGTGTTGAAAATGGATTCACTAATGGCCTCCATTGACGGAAAATTTGCTAAAAAAGGCTCTACCCCCATGGATTTTAATACAGAAATTTTGTCAGAAGAAGTGGTAGTACCTTTCACCTTCCATCCTTTTTCGAGCATTTTTTCACTGAATGGCAGTCCCAACCAGCCACAACCTATTACTGTAATCGAGTTATTTTTCATTTTCATCAGGTCAAGGAAGAAAAAAAATTAATTTTTTTTTCTTATCAGATTAAACCTTTTGTCTTTTATGGTTTCTAAAGACAAATTAAACTAAAAAAAGCTATGCAAAATACAATGAAAAAAGGAACTCTGAGCTTGTTAACTGCACTGTTAGTCATGTTTGTCATTTCAAGTTGTTCAAAAGATGAAGCAATGGTTGCCCAGGATCAGGAGTTATTGGAGGAAACTGCATTTGCAGAGAATGTTTTCGCACAATTAGACGCGGATGTAGAAGATGCTATTCCTGTTGACGCTTTATCTTCAGGAAGACATGGATTTTATGGTTTTGGATTCGGTTTTGGAAACTGCATGACACGAACGGTAGAAACCCCAGAAGATGCCGATTATCCAAAAGTCATCACCATTGAATATGATGGTTCATGTACCTCAAATAATGGTGTTGTTAAAAGTGGCAAGATAATTATTACACTTACTGGCTCACCATCTGAAGCAGGTTCTCAACGAATTGTAACGTTTGAAGATTTTATGGTTAATGGAAACCTAATTGAAGGCACTAAGACAATCACTTTTGATGGCGGAAAGAATTATATGTGTCACCTTGAAAACGGGAAAATCACTACTCCGGATGGCAAAGTTATAATCAGGGAATCAACTCGCACCAGAACTCAAATAGCAGGTGAAGACACAGAAGATCGAAGCGACGATGTTTTTGAAATAACGGGTACCGTTACAGGTGAAACCACTGACGGACTAAGCTACAAAAAAGAAATCATCGAGCCCTTGATCGTAAGCAGGGATTGTTTTTGGATTACCCAAGGTGTAGTAGAAACTACAGTCGGTGACGTGGTATATACCATTAATTTTGGAGATGGCACTTGCGATGATATTGCAACCAAAATAGAAAATGGTGTAGAAGAACAAATTACCATGGATATGCACATCAGAAAAATGTGGCATCATAAGTTTAAGCATCATAAAGGCTAAACAATAGGCTAAGTTTAGTTTCATATAAACGTCTGGAAGGCATATTTCAGGCGTTTTTTTTATTAAAACCAACTTCATGTTAATAAAATATAAAGTGTAATTTTAACGTCATCATTACTTTTAATAAATATTTATATCATGAAAAAAATATATTTTTTTATACTTCTAAGTGTTTTATCACTTTCGCAGTTACAAGCTAAAGTAAGCCTTCCGGCTATTTTTGCTGATCATATGGTATTACAGCAAAAAAGTGAAGTGCCTATTTGGGGATGGGCTAAGCCCCTGGAAGATATCCTGATCGTCACTGGATGGGACAACAAGCGCTATGAAATCAAAGCTGATAACCACGCCAACTGGAATCTGAAAATCAAGACACCACAAGCTGGTGGACCTTATTCCATCACAATTATAGGATCAAATACGATCACACTCCAGGATATACTTATTGGAGAAGTCTGGGTCTGCTCAGGTCAATCCAATATGGAATGGTCTCCCAAAGCAGGAATTATCAATGGCACGAACGAAATACTCAAGGCAACCAATCCTTCCATTCGTTTTTTTCAGGTAAATCAGCAATCATCCGACACCAGGCAACTAGATTGTAAAGGAACATGGGCTGTATGCACGCCTGAAACTATGATTGACTTCAGTGCAATTGGATATTTTTTCGGAAAAAAACTACAGGAAAAACTAAACATACCAATCGGTCTGATTAATACCAGCTGGGGAGGAACGCCAGCTGAAGCCTGGAGCAATCCTGAGGTTATCAAATCAAATGAATCACTTAAAATAGCCTCTGAAAAATTACAGGAAGTTCCATGGTGTCCTGTAAAACCCGGTTCTGCTTATAATGCTATGTTGGCTCCACTTATCCCATATGAAATCGCCGGATCGATCTGGTACCAGGGCGAAGGGAATACAGCAAATTATGAAACTTATGAAACGCTTTTTCAGTCCATGATCCAAAGTTGGCGTGAAGAGTGGGAAAAGGATTTTCCTTTTTATTATGTGCAAATAGCTCCATATGCATATGGAAGAACTTATGAGGGAGTTTTAATTCGTGAAGCACAATTGCATAGTCTGGCCTCTCCTAATACAGGGATGGTTGTGGTAAGTGATATCGGAAATATTCGAGATATCCATCCAAGAAATAAAATCGATGTAGGTCAGCGACTGGCAAATTTAGCTTTAAACAAAACCTATGAAATGGACGACCTCCCCTGTTCCGGGCCGATCTACAATCATATGGTTATAGAAAAAAATAAGATCCGAGTATTTTTTGATTATGCTGAAAATGGACTTGACGCAAGAGGCGGAAAATTAACTCAATTTCAAATTGCAGGAGATAACAAAATCTTTGTTGATGCAGAAGCAATAATTGATGGGAAATCAGTAATTGTGTATGCAAAAGAACTTAAAGCTCCAACCGCAGTCCGTTTTGCTTTTACCAATACTTCCGAGCCAAACTTATTTAATAAAGAGGGATTGCCAGCAAGTAGTTTCCGTACCGATGACTGGGAAGTTCATCCAGAACCTATAAAATAGACACGACTATTAAATATCATTTGAAAACCACATGAGGAGTCAACTTATGTGGTTTTTTTGTTCAATTCTCTGACAAAGGGTTTAATCTGCTCATCAACGTATTGCCAGAATGTTTGCTTTTGGATAGAATTATAGGCTTTTAAAGTTTTTACTTTTGCTCTTTTATTTATCATTTTCCCATTGATCCATTCCTTCGAACTTATAATATGAAATAGTGCATCGGCTACCTTATCTGCAGAAACCATGAAAGGTGCGGCTACTTTATATAAGCTGTGAAACCATTTTTCCTGTTGCCGATATATTCCCGAGCTGAAGGTTCCAGGATTAAAACTAAAACTTGTCATCCCTTCATTCGATAATTTCTCACTAAAAAGTGCCATAAATAATTTTGAATTTGCATAGGACTGGAAAAGTTTATAATCGCCTTTATTGCTCACTTTATCAATATCCAATTGTCCTTTGGTATAAATTGGTGAACTGGTATTGACAACCAGATCGGGCTTGAAATCACTTTTTTTGGAGAGCAGTTTATAAAGTAAAACATGGGATAAAAAATTTACCTGATAGGACAATTCAAATCCATCAGGTGTTTCCATATATTTTTTAGGACTTAATATACCTGCGTTTAAAACTAATATATCAATAGTCAAACTCATTGTGTGAAGTTGATCTACAAGCAATTGAATATCTTTTAGTTTTGTAAAATCACAACGCAGAATCGTATAGTTAGTCTTTTTTATAACATCATTCTCATTACGACCTATTACAAAAACTTTGGAACCATTATCAAGAAATCGATCAGCTAGGCATTGACCCAATCCCGAAGTCCCGCCTGTAATCAAAATAGTTTTGCCTTGAACCCAATTTTCCATGGCTGAAATATAACAAATTATAATAGTTTGATTTTGAAATAAAATAAACTAAACCGTCCTAAATTGAACACAATACTTAATTATACTGATCCTAAACCGGACATCCAAAAACGTTAACTCACTGATAAGCAATGTTTTAATTTATTGGCATATAATTAGTGTTTATCAATCAAAAATTCTAGCCCATGTTACGTAACTACATCAAAGTGACCATTAGAAATATGGTCAGAAGCAAACTTTTTACCTTCATAAATATTTTTGGAATGTCAGTCAGTCTTGCTTGCTGCATCATATTGTTCATATACACCAAAAACGAACTTAATTTTGATAGACATCATGGTGCCAATATCTATCGATTGACATCGGACATAAAACAAATTGACGGTGAGGTTTTTAAAACAGCAACTTCTTCCATACCTATTGCTCCAGTAATTAAGGAAGAAATTCCTGAAATCCTACAAGCTGGACGTGCCACTGGAAGTAGCCTTTTTGGAGGAAAAAATATTATCGCATTTGAAGGAAATTCCTGGTTTATTGAAGATGGATATATTGCAGATTCTGCAATTTTTGGAATATTGAATTTTAAAATTATTGCAGGTAATAAAAGTACTCCTTTGTCACATAATGATGGAATTGTGCTAGAAAAAACATGGGCAAAAACAATTTTTGGCAATCAGGATCCTATTGGTAAAACTGTGAAAATCGGAACTAACTTTGGGACAAGTGATTTTGAGGTTACAGCAGTTTATGATAAAACAATCTACCAATCGCACATTGAACCTACCTTTATCATTTCAATGGCCAATAGCCAATGGAACAGCTTTTTTAATATTGAAAAAACAAACTGGGTTGGGAATAATATGGTTTTCACCTATTTGAAATTAACTCCCGGTGCAGATGCAGAAAAGGTAAATCAACTAATACATACCATTTTTCTTAAAAACGGTTCGGAGCAAATGAAGGCGATGGGCTTGACTAAAGTCATGCATTTACAGCCAGTAGAAGCAATACATACCGACACTGACTTTTTAATCAATATCAACAATACAACCAATAAAACTTTTATATATGTTTTGGCTTCAATAGGTGTATTTATTTTGATCCTGGCATGTATCAATTATATCAACTTATCAACTGCCAGGGCAGGGAAAAGATCCCTCGAAGTGGGGATCAGAAAAGTGATGGGCGTTACACCGAAAGGACTAATTATACAGTTTCTTGGAGAATCGTTTGTTATCGTTTTTCTCTCCATGGTCATTGGAATATTAATTGCAAAATTAGCCATACCCTATTTTAATCATCTCATTGCTAATCCAATTCTTTTGACTTTTCAGACATTTTCAGAAATGATTGTTTACCTGGTTGGATTTCTATTTTTCACCAGTATCATTGCAGGCTTTTATCCGGCATTTTATCTTGCTTCTTTCAAACCTCAATCTGTTTTAAAAAGCCATAGCAAAGACAGTACAGGGAACACATTATTGAGAAAGTCCCTTGTTGTTTTACAATTTGTCATATCAATATGCCTTATTAGTTCTATTTTAATTATATCAAACCAGGTTGAATTTATAAAAAATAAAGACCTGGGTTTTAGTGCAGATACCAAATTAATTATTCCATTGTCATCTCAAGAAAGTTCGGAAAAATATGAACTGCTGAGAAATCATTTTAAAACAAATGCAGAAGTCCAGAATGTTTCAGGCTCAAATGGAATTCCGGGAACTCCTATCATGAATGACCTTCTTGTTTATAAAGATGGACAATCTATGAATGATGCTTTACATATATATAACAACACCGTAGATATAGACTATCCTCAAGTATTAGGACTGAAATTATTAGGTGGGAATTATTTTCAGGATTACAAAAAGGATTCTGTAAATGACAAAATTCTTATCTCAGAAACCGCAATGAAAATGCTGGGATATAATCCTGATAATGCTTCCGGAGAAATGTTGCATTTTGATTGGGAGGGAAAAACTTATGATTTTGAAATCGTCGGAGTGGTCAATGATATCCATCAGTTCTCATTGCACAAATCTATTGACCCGATAATGTACAGCGTTGGGAATGGCAAACAATATGATTACTTAACAATAGAGGCTAATTTAAGTGACTTTCAAGGACTTATTGGTAAACTAGGTACGCAATGGAAGGAAATTGTTACAGAAAGTCCTTTTGAATATTATGGATTAAACGACCATCTTTTACTCCAGTACAAGTCTGATTTTAACACATTTAACCTAATAAAGTATTTTGCAATTATTTCAATAATAATTAGCTGCCTTGGATTGTATGCAATGTCTCTTTATATGGCAGAAAAAAAATACCGGGAAATTGGAATACGTAAGACTTTTGGGGCTAGTGTAGGAAACATATTTGTTATGGTTTCGACAAACTTATCTATCCTGATCGTTATATCTTTCATCATTTCCATACCAATCACCTGGTACGGCATGAAACTTTGGCTGGAATCATTTGCATATAAAATCACTCCAGGTTTTGGCGTTTTTCTTTTGGCAGGATTTATTTCAATTTTTATTGGTTGGTTTACAATCGGCTACCAGTCAATAAAGGCAGCTCGCACCAATCCCACAGATGTCTTAAAAGAAGAATAAATGTATCAAAATAAGCCTTTGCCGGGCAGCAAAGGCTTATTTTTAATTACATCATGGGTGTTATAGGTGTTTTTATCTTTTTCCAGTTTAAAACTTCGTCAATCACCCTTTTTGAAGCGTGGTCCTGCAATACGAGAGCAGCTACACTTTTTTCTACTTCAGTGTTCCATTCCTCATCATTTTGAGGTCGTCGTATATCAGTAATAAAGGAAACTTTAGCTTTATGGTGATCAGATATTTGCATATATCTGACATCTGTCTGGCTGTAAATGACCTTTTCCCCCTCCATATATCCTTCATTATTTACAAACGCGGCAATTTTTAAAAATTTGCTCCCGGGATCAACTTCCGACCTTAAAATAAAACCACAAGTCAAATCCGAATCCTGTGCTCTTGCACTAACAACTTTTCCAGCAGACATAATTATTGTATTTAGTTAAAAAATTTGATAAAGTTCGTAACAGGGTTATTTACTCTAAACATTATAAAAAAATGATCATTCCACAATCTCTTTTTACTTTTTGTCTTATATTATTAATTCAACAATAAGTGTGTCGAAATTAACGATTTTAGTATGAAATCAATAATCAATCAGCAACTATTTTTTGAATTTAATAATATCACCCGAAATTTAAAAATTACTATTTTGTTTAGTTACAAACGATTCGACTTTATTAGATCAGATCAAAAAAAAGCGTCAATAACTATAATTTATTTAAATCAATCTGATCTAAATACGGTTCGAGTTGATTGAGATTGGTAAAACTGCTTATCATATCAACACCTTCGCTACGGAGCGAGAAATGTACTTCTACAAAAAATTTTTTGGTGTAATATAAATTGATGACATGTGCTTCTGTTTTTCTTGATGAAAGAAAAATGCCATGGTCCCAGGTATATTGTGCCTGGTATTGCATTGGTAGTGTATTAAAGTCAAATAAATCCATAAATAATGTATAACAATATTAAATGGCTTTTTGGTTCACTATTCAATATAAAAGTAATTGATCTTTCCGAAATTACCTTTTATCTTAATCCTAGCTGATTAACGAGAAAATCCATAGGCTGGTTTTAGAAAATTATTTTCAATTTCTATAAATTATTTGTTTTTCTTTTATTATTGGCAATAGTGAAATAAGACCACTTTATTTGCATCATATTATAAAAATCAATCAATGAAATACAAAATATTAGTTACAGGAGGTACAGGATATATAGGATCACACACAGCCGTAGAATTGATAAAAAACGGATATGAAGTTGTAATAATCGATAACCTTTCGAACTCCCGAAGAGATGTATTGGAAGGCATTGAAAGCATAACGGGTGTCATGCCACTTTTCGAAAATTTTGACTTATGTGACTATGCAGAATTGGACCAGTTTTTTCAAAAACATAATGATATCAAGGCCATCATCCATTTTGCAGCTTCCAAAGCAGTCGGAGAATCAGTTGCACAACCACTTAAATATTATCGAAACAATATCCAGTCTCTTACCAATATGCTGGAACTGATGGGAAAATACGACATTTCAAACCTGGCTTTTTCTTCCTCATGCACAGTATATGGCCAGCCGAAAAAACTTCC
>JAHEMV010000595.1 GCA_024643455.1 Cytophagales bacterium | reverse complement strand
CCATTGACCTCGAGTTGACGAGTCTTCACATTGGAGGTGAATTGAAAAGATGAAAAGAGAAAAAGTAATGCAAATGCTTTCATAGAATATGCCATCTTAAATTGCATGTAATGATAACTAAATGATCAATAAAATACCATAATGTATTTTACTTTCGTTCGATTCATAAAAGGTCAAAGAATTAACTTTCTTGATTGTTAGTTGATTTTGATATAATATTACAATTTGCCAGATTAATACTATTCATGTTAATATATACACTTCCTTTTATAGCAGCGCTTACCGGATGGATCACTAATTACCTGGCAATCAAAATGCTCTTTCATCCTAAGAGAAAAATAAATCTATATTTTTTTACTATTCAGGGCATCTTTCCAAAACGTCAAGATTTGCTAGCCCAGCGGCTGGGAAAAATTGTTTCTTCGGAACTGTTTTCCTTCAAAGATATCAAGGACAGATTCACCAGTACATCCTCAGCGATTGAGATCAACAAAGTTTTGGATGAAAAACTGGAAGATTTTATGGATGTAAAACTGAAATCGGCTATGCCAATGCTGGCCATGTTTTTGAATAGTGACGCTAAAAAGAAGATAAAAGACACCCTACATTTGGAGTTTCAAAACATCCTCCCGGACATACTAAATAAATATTCTGAAAAATTGGAAAAGGATATAGACATAGAAAAAATAGTTTCACTCAAAGTATCCGCATTTTCTTCAGACAAACTCGAGGAGATTTTATTTTCTATAATGAAAAAAGAATTCAAATTTATCGAGCTTTTAGGCGGTGTTCTTGGATTTCTGATCGGTTTAATTCAACTATTAATAATTCAATTGGAATAGTCTTTAAAAAGACACGATAATTTGTTAAGTTTAGTTTAGTTTAAAAAACACTACAGCCCAATAAGAAGAAAATTTGGTTTTTAATACAATTTCAAAATAAAAACTAAAGATCTTCCAAAACATAAGGATTAGCATTTTGTTAAACACTATGTTTTGAATATGTAAATATCGCATTTCATTTTTCAATTTTATTCATATATTGTGTACTAGACTAAATTTAAACTTATGAAAAAATTCTCCATATTCATTTTGCTTGTTTCTGTGGCATTTGGATCATGCATGAGAAACGAGTATTTAGTTGAATCCGATTATAGTTATGCCGGGAGTTTCAAAAATTATAAAACTTTTGATTTCATGACTGAAATTGGATCCGGGAAAGATTCGGTTAATCAGCGTGTCGCTATTCAGGATGCCATCCAGAGACGTATGGAATTACAAGGTTATAAATTCAATGGAAACAGGCCCGATCTATTGGTCTCCTATAAAATGTTTTATGGCGATTTTAAATTTTATGGGTACAATCAACCAGATTTTGAAAATTGGTTGGTTTATGAAAACGATGATGAGGCATATGATCCTGTAACCTACAAAATGTATGAGGGTACAATAATCGTAATATTGTGGGACAGAAAAAAAAGAAGAGTAGTATGGCAAGGATATGCAACCACGATGTTTGGTAATCCTTACCAAAATGAGAAATACATAAAATGGGCAGTACGGTCAATTTTTGATCAATATAGGATCTTCGGTGAAGATCTTGCTGTTCAAAACCGGTTAAACTAATTATATCAGTTTAACCACAGCCTACTGAGAAAGCCCGGGTAAGATCCGGGCTTTTATTTTGTCCTTATTAAGCTTGTGAATGCTATTTTTTGATAGATCAATAATGAAGGATTATCTGAGCTATTTTTTATCAGAAGGCTTCTTTTTATAAATGGCAGTCTTATAAATATCAACAACCAATACAGCTGCAACAGCGGCAATCAGTGAAACTGCGACAAGAATAAAAATATTTGCGCCACTTAAAATTGGAGGATCATACATAGTATCAAATTTTAGCGTGCTAATTTAAAATAAATAAATGAAGTCTTAAAAATTTTGTCTGTTTTTACAAAAACAGATGGTCTATATGACTTCCCAGTCCAGGGTGTATTTTGCTTTTTTAGTTTCCTTCCTATTCTGAATCATATCCGTGGAAAATGGTCCTGAATCTCCTTCGACAATCATATTAAATGTTCCAAGTTTATCATTGGGGGATATGAAATCCCAATCCCATAACTCAATCACCACTTCCTGGTTTCTGGAAATATTTTGGAGTTCGATATCCAGGTCCTTGGTTGTATCCATCATCATGGGTTGTTGTTTTTTATCTTTTGGCCAAATTTTTTTTCCGTTGTATTTTAGAAATACATCATCATATTCCGACTCCTCAACAAAATAACAATGCAACCGATTAAGAATAAGGGTATGCTTTTTCTCTATATTTTCCATGATTTGTGTTCATTTCAAGATTCAATTTAGGCATTATGACTATAAACTAACTCCTGAAAGCAAAAGAAATTGATAAATATCATCGAAACTTTCTCCGACGAAATCTGCATCGGACAAGTGTGCTTTACTAAAAGTTGTCGCGATGCCAACAGAAGTCATCCCTGCGCGATTGGCAGCCTCAATCCCATGAGGAGCATCTTCAATGACCAGGCAATCAGATGGATTTTCACCTAATTTTTCGGCTGCATATAGAAATACATCCGGTGAAGGTTTTGACTTATTTCCCACATCTTCTATAAAGTAAATATGATTGCCAAAGTAATGAGTCAATTGCAGTTTATGTTCTACCATGATCATCAGACTTTTTTTCATGGCAGTAGCAACACTTCTTTTCAATAGTGATCCGTTCAACCTATTTATAAAAGGTATAAATCCATGAATAAATGCAATTTCATTTTCAAAAAGGTCATGAATCAACTCCTTTCTTTCCTGCTCTATAGAAGCTGGATTTTCATTCAAATTGTAATAATTGACCATTAGCTGAGCGCCTTCGAGTAAGGTTTGTCCTGCCATTTTTGGCTTCAGATAATCTCTGTCATATTGAAGGTTTCTCCTGCTCAGCAATACATCCTGACTTTTATCCCAAAGTGCCTCCGTATCTACCACAACACCTTCTGCATCAAAAATAATCGCCTTAATATGTTTTAAATCCATGGTAAACTACGATTCATCTTTATAATATAATTGGTAAAAGTTCATGTTGCTTTCTTCATCATAACCTTTTTTGA
>JAHEMV010000594.1 GCA_024643455.1 Cytophagales bacterium | reverse complement strand
TTTGATGCATTGATGGATCGTCGTCCACGAATGGTCACAGTAGGATACTGACCAGGTCGTCCGCCATTTTGCATAACATCCACTCCTGAAACCTGGCCTTTTAAAGCTTCTACAGGGTTTGCAGTTGGAATCTTGCTGATTGCGTCCTTATCTAAAGAAGCAATGGAAGCTGTCACATCTCTTTTTTCTTGTGTACCATACCCAACCACCACAATCTCAGAAAGTGAAGTGATATCTGGCATAAGGGTAACATTAATTACAGATTGATTGCCCACGGCAACCTCTATGGTTTCATAACCCACAGAACTAAAAATTAATGAGGCAGCTGCATCAGGAACACTGACAGAATAATTTCCATCAAGGTCAGTTATTCCTCCTGTTGTGGTGCCTTTCACAACAATGTTTACACCGGGTAGCACGTCATTATTGTCACCGCTAATGACTTTACCGGTTACCGTGTTACCTTGATAGGCCAGGCTGTTCGCCTTACCCATCCCTACCGCGAATAGTATCAGGCATACTGATACTATCGGGGCATAAAAATACTGATAGATACTTTTAGTAGACATTGTACATAATTTAAGGTGTTACATGATTTGAAATAGATTAAACAATTGATTGACTAGTAAAATAAAAAAAATACTGCGTAATAGGACTATTTTGAGCAGTTATTAAAGTCGTATTCTACTAATCAAGAGTTCAAGATATATAAATTTTCTATTTTGCGCAATCGGTTGCGTAAAAATTTGGCATTATTTATTTAATTCCGATATATTGTCATTTCGAATTTCGAGAATACAAAAAATGCAAAGGCCAAGATCTTTTTAAGGAAGAATAATGAACAGGGGGAAAAAAGCCATCACGATTTATGATATAGCAGAAGCCCTTGGTGTTTCTTCTGCAACGGTTTCCCGAGCCTTAAAAAACAATAAAAGTATTGGTGCTGCTACGACGAAAGCAGTACAGGAAATGGCCAATAGAATGGGATATCACCCCAACAAAATGGCATCCAGTCTTAGGACAAAAAAAACAAAAACAATTGGCGTAATCTTTTCCTGGATCAACAGACCTTTTATTTCTTCTGTAATTAGTGGGATCGAGGACATTGCCAATCAGGAAGGGTATAACGTCATTATTTCTCAATCCAACGACTTTTATAAAAAGGAAGTATCGAATGCCCATACTTTGTTAAGCAGCAGGGTAGATGGATTAATCGTTTCTCTGGCGATGGAAACAACCCAATATGATCATTTCAATACCTTCCTTCAAAATAATATACCAGTAGTATTTGTCGACAGGATTTGCCCGGATCTGGATACCGACAGGATAATTATTGATAATTTTGATGCTGGTTACACGGCTACAAAGCATCTGATTGATCAGGGTTTTAGACAAATAGCACATTTGGAAGGAGCGCAAAACAGATTGATTTTCAAGGAGCGCAAGGAAGGCTATGTGGCTGCTCTACGGGATCATGGTATTGAAATTAATGAAGACTTAATCCTTTATAGCCGTTTGAGTTATGAAGAAGGATGGCAAAGTATGGAAAAATTGCTGAGAGGTAAGACCATTCCAAAAGCATTATTTTGTTCTACCGACAATGCTGCTATTGGTGCATTGCAGTGTCTGAAAAGTAAAGGACTGAGGGTGCCTCACGATGTAGCCATTATTGGTTTTAATGATGACCCTACGGCCAGGATTATTGATCCACCACTAACCACCATTTCTCAACCCTCTGTGGAAATGGGAAGGATTGCTGCCCAACAGGTGATAAAAAAACGACCATACAATGAATCTGTAAAATCTGAAACCATCATATTGAAAACCAAACTAGTCATTCGGGGTTCTTCAGTCATTGAGGATGTACGAGCGTTTTACCCGTGATAAGCTGCTAGATATGCACCTTTTGCTAAGAAGCAGGATTTGTTTTCCTGATATTTCAATCCATTATTCCATTATTTCGTCATTCAAACTTCATTTTTATTCGATTTAAGTAACAATCCTCACGAATATTTTTTTTCAAATATGTGAATTTTAAAGGTAGAAAAGGTGTTGTTAAAGCATCGATGGATTAGTAAGTCCTTAATCTGAAATTGTAAACTTTAAACTAATATTTTTTGACGATGAAAACTTTTTTTTATTCTATAATTTTTTTGGCCTTCCTGGCATGCTCAAATCCTAAAAATGAATCGACCGAAACAATTGCTTCAGAGCCTATCAAAATGGAGCAAATCGAGGCCATGGATGTTGCTGCACTTTTGGCAGACACAAAGGCATTTGATGGAAAGCAGGTTGCCATCAGTGGTACGGTGGTGCATGTCTGCAAGCACAGTGGGAAACGGATGCACCTTCTTGGAAAAGATGAAGTCACAAAAGTGCGTGTTGAGGCCGGGGATATTGGTCAGTTTGATCGGGAACTTGAAGGAAGTGATGTCATAGCTATTGGCGTATTTCACAGGGAAGTGATCGATGAGGATTATCTTGCCAAATGGTCAGGCGAATTGGAAAAGGAAGGCATGAAAGATCATACCTCTCCTGAAGAACAGATGGAGGAAAAAGGACAAATAGAACAATATCGCCAAATGATGAAGGAAACTGAAGATGGCCTCCTGGAAAATATCTGGGTTGAAGGAATCAGTTTTGAACCGGTTAGCGCATTATAGCACAACTCCGATTTTTTAATCTAATATTTTATTTTTCATGAAAATCAATTGGAGAAAGGTAAATAACGTTCTGCATCGTGATATTGGCTACTTTTTTTTCGGGATGAGTATCATTTATGCCCTATCGGGTATAGCTCTTAATCATATAGCTGATTGGGATCCGAATTACA
Organism: Cytophagales bacterium; assembly: GCA_024643455.1. Classification (GTDB taxonomy): domain Bacteria; phylum Bacteroidota; class Bacteroidia; order Cytophagales; family Cyclobacteriaceae; genus JAAUQL01. The sequence goes on along the minus strand of JAHEMV010000594.1, from coordinate 291 downwards.
ATATTGAGAACAAATCCATACAAGTCGATCCTGGACTTCTAAAACCTGCGATGGATGTTGAGGAAGTCAAATCGATACTCGATCGGCTTAATGTAGATCACAAATTCAAAAAGCACTATTATCCCAATTCCCAGACGCTGAAAGTATTTGTATCCGGCGGATCATTAACGGTCAATTTACCAACAGGAAAGGCTTTTTTAGAAACAGTAAATCGTCGTCCAATATTGTATGAGGTCAATTATTTACATTACAATCATTCAAAATTTCTTTGGACATGGTTTTCTGACCTTT
>JAHEMV010000593.1 GCA_024643455.1 Cytophagales bacterium | reverse complement strand
TTGGCTATGTAGCCTCCAAAACTGCAGGTAAGAGTTCATCTGAATTTTTTCTGGGTGGTCGAGGAATGCCCTGGTGGCTTTTAGGTATTTCCATGGTAGCATGTACTTTTTCTGCCGACACACCCAACCTGGTTACCGGGATGGTACGGGAGAATGGCGTAGCAAAAAACTGGGCCTGGTGGGCATTTCTGATTACAGGAATGGTAACGGTTTTTATCTATGCGAAACTCTGGCGAAGATCGGGAGTAATGACGGATCTGGAATATTATGAAAAGCGATATGGAGGTAAAGCGGCATCTTTTCTGAGAGGATTCCGGTCATTATATCTAGGTATTTTCTTCAATTGCCTGATCATGGGAAGTGTGACTTTGGCTGCAATAAAGATCGGGGGAGTGATGCTTGGCTTAGAACCCTGGGTAGTAGTAGTAGGTGCATCAATCGTAGTGGTAATTTACGCTTCTCTTGGTGGTCTCAAGGGTGTAATTTGGGCTGATTTTTTTCAATATGGCATCGCCATGTTTGGAGCTATTTATGCCGCCATTGTTGCGCTAAGGCAACCAGAAGTGGGTGGTATGAGTAACCTGTTATCTAAATTGGCAGATACGGATAAACTGACATTTTTCCCCGATATGTCTAATCCATCTGTGTACATTCCTTTATTGATTATTCCAATTGCTGTGCAATGGTGGGCAGTTTGGTATCCTGGAGCAGAGCCTGGTGGTGGGGGTTATATCGCACAGCGAATGCTTGCAGCAAAAAATGAAAAAAATGCGATTGGTGCCACATTACTTTTCAATTTCATGCATTATGCAATTCGACCATGGCCATGGATCATTGTTGCTTTAGCTTCAATAATTATTTATCCTGACCTGGCTAGCATAAAAGCTGAATTTCCAAATATCGCCGACACCTATTTAAAAGACGATATTGCTTATCCAGTAATGCTTGCTAAACTTACTCCTGGCTGGCTGGGTTTGGTTGTAGCCTCCATTATTGCAGCATACATGTCTACAATCGGAACTCACCTAAACTGGGGTTCCTCTTATGTAGTCAATGACTTTTACAAGCGGTTTTTGAAACCTGATGCTACTGAAAAGCAGATGGTAGCAACCGGAAGAATCACTACAGTGGTTTTAATGGTTTTTGCAGGTATTTTATCACTTACTCTTCTCGATAACGCTACCCAGGCATTCAACATCTTATTGCTTTCCGGAGCGGGATCAGGTGCTATTTATATCTTGCGATGGTTCTGGTGGCGAATCAATGCGTGGACAGAGATCGTAGCGATGATTGTTGCAACCGTAATGGGAATCATTCTTGTAGTCTTTGTTGATGACGCTAGTGTAGCCAATTCTATCTTAGATGGATTTACTATGAAATTGTTGATTTCAATTTCAATTACTACAGTGGCATGGATATTAACCACTTTCTTAACTAAGCCCGAGACCGCCGAAACGCTTAGAAGTTTCTATCGTCTTACCAGACCAGGTGGCCCAGGCTGGGCAAAGGTGATCCGCGAAGCTGAAGCTGACGGTGACATGATCAACGAGGAAAACGCCGGAAGACCATGGGAAATGCCGATACAGATACTTTTGGTATTTACTGGTTGTGTGGTGATATACTCAAGCTTGTTTTCTATCGGGAGCTTTCTTTATGGAAACATGCTTACAGGAAGTGGGCTACTTGTCATTGCCATACTAGGCACTTACTTTTTGTTTAAATCATTCAGTAAGTTGAGGGCAAACTAATTATCAAATTCTTCCAATAAAAAAAGGCCTTTCAGTTCATGAAAGGCCTTTTTTTTAGATCGTTTATTTAGGATTTCTTTTTGCCTACTTTTTTCAAAACAATAAGCACCACCAACAATACTACGGCAATACCTGCATAAAGCATAATATTTAAACCTTCATCGGTTGCTGTCTTGGGGGCTTCATCTTCAGCTGCTTCATAGAAAATCGGCTCCATATCGTCAAATTGAACAGAGTCATTAAAAGATGATGAATTATCCTGGACAGCCGCAGTAGTGTCTTCCTGGGCATCCTGTGCTTTGGTTTTCAATGGGTGAAACATAATTCCTAAAACGAAAAGAAATAAGAATCCTCCTGAGAGAAATTTTAAAAATGCTGTTTTCATAATGTATTCAATTAAGGTTCAAAATTAATATATTTAGTTTTAAAATTTATCTATTTCCATATTTACTGGTTCCCTCAATAGAAAATTGAAGCATTTTTTCTCCCAATTCCACTTCACCCTGGTCGATAAGTAAACGTCCATATACTTTATATGCTGGTTCGTAAAATGGATTGACACGCAAACAAGCTTTCAAATAACTGACTGCCTCATCTGGCTGCCCGTTTTCTATAAATGCTTCAGCTAGATTGACATAAGAATGAAAAAACTTGTAATTGTTTTCAATGTTGGTTTTAAATAAGGTGATGGCTTCAGATTGTTTTCCGCTTTTCATATTTATTTCCCCTTTTAAATCAATTGCCCATTCATGGTTTGGATATAGTATGAGCAATCGATCAATGGCTGTCAAAGCACGATCCGTCTGATCATTTAAAAAATAGGCCCTCGCAAGATTCATCAAAATGGATTCGTTGTTTTCGTCAAGTTCCAATGCCTGGCTCAACATCTCTACTGACTCGGAATAATTGCCAGCAGTTAAATTTTCTACCCCCTTAAAATCAATATTTTCCTCTCGATTTAAAATTGCCATTATCGGAACTCCATCAACCTCCTCTTTATAAATCGTGTTTTTTGGTGGCCATAGGCCTGATTTCAGTGAATTTGGGCTCAAAAATGTATTGCAAACGACTGCGTAATTCCAATCCGAAGCCGACCGGTTGTAATAATCAATGAGTGCAGGTTTATAATTTTTCCCTTTGTAATATTCCGGAATTATAAAATTCGCCGCTACGATACTAGCTTGAGGATCGTAGGAATCAATGTATTCATAGGCCTTTTTATAACTGGTAAAATAATAATCGAGCTCATAATTGCCGTAAGCGCCTTTTGTCCCTCCAACTAATACATTAAAAAAAGTATATTGATATGGATAATTTACCACTATAAACCGTATAGGATTTAGAAGTAATCCAAGAAAGAGGATTATCGTTCCGGTTTT
>JAHEMV010000592.1 GCA_024643455.1 Cytophagales bacterium | reverse complement strand
AATTGACTTTGCAAAACTAAGTATGTCAACTCTACAAAAATCAGTGAAAAAGGTAAAACATGGTAAAAATCTCACATCCTGGCAAAGTTTCTTATCTAAAAAACAACAATCCATCATTTTTGAAATATTGGAAAAATTTGAAATAGATATATATTCAGAAAATATAGAGCCAGATTACAAAAAGCTATACTCAAAGTTATCGCAACCATGAATATCTTCTTTATCCCATCATGGTATCCTTCTGAAACCGATCCATTGCCTGGTATTTTTTTTAAAGAGCAGGCATTAGCTTTGGCGAAACAATTTCCTGATATCAATATCGGTATCAGTGTCTGGGGACAAAACGATGAACGATTTTTATTATGGTCAGGAAAACCACTAAAATCCATTAATAAAATCTTAAAGAGATCAACATTAAAAGCCACCTTAATAAATACTCCATTCAGAAATGTAGTAGAATATTTAACTCCAACCTTTACCTGGTCCTCTAAACTGTTTCATGGAAATATAAATCAAATCATTAAAGCTAATTTGTACAACCTAAAACAATTTGAGGATCAGTATGGAAAAGCTGATCTCATACATTCACATGTTGGATTTCCAGCTGGTTTTATCGCAAAAAAAATATCCGAATTACATGCCATCCCTTTTGTGGTTACAGAACAGATGAGCCCTTTCCCTCATACTAATTTCATCAATAGGTCAGGCAAATTGTCAAATAAATTAATGTTGGCATATCAGAGCTCTTCAAGAAATATAGCTATATCACATGTTCTTGCAGATTCGATGAAAACAGTCAATATCCACAATATTTCTACCATCCCAAACCTAGTGGATGAATTGTTTTTTATTCCTTCAAAGGCTAATGTAAAACCCAAAGAATTTACTTTTTTTAGTCTAGGAAGAATGGTTCCTCAGAAAGGAATTGATATTTTACTAAATGCTTTTGCACGAATAGAGTCAAAGGTATATTTGAGAATTGGAGGAGATGGAAAATATTTGAAACAATATAAAAAATTAGCAAAATCTTTGGCTCTGACAAGCAAAATCACCTGGCTTGGGGCTCTTGATAAAAATCAGGCATTGAATGAATATCAAAATTGTAGTGCTTTTGTGTTGCCAAGTAGGCACGAATCAATGGGTGTCGTTTTTGTGGAGGCAATGGCATGCGGTAAGCCAGTAATTGGTACAATCTCTGGAGGACCTGAAGAATTCATTAATAAAACAAATGGATATCTGGTTTCCCCACATGATGAAAAAGAACTGGCTAGGGCCATGGAAAAAATGATTGAAAATATTCACCTCTTTAATCCTGATACGATTCGAACTCAATTTGAAAATCGATTTTCATCCAGAGTTGTTTGTCGGCAAATCATGGATGTCTACACGGAAGTGATCCATTCACATAAAAATAAATAGTCCTATATTTGAGTTGAAATTAATACCTAATGAAAACCATAAAAAAGATATTGAAAGGGATATTCTTTACCTTTCTGGCATTAGTAGCTATTTTTTCCTTTCTCTACATGTACACTTCCGGAAAGTGGTATGTTGCAAAAACGGTAGCACAGGATTCTACTATTTCCCATATTGAGATTGACAATGTCGTTTTCCATGCTGAAACATTTGGCAGCGACACGGCCAGAACAATCATTGTAATCCATGGTGGTCCTGGACAGGATTATCGTTATTTACTTCCGATGAAAGTACTTTCTGATGAATACAGGGTAGTATTTTACGATCAGCGCGGAACAGGTCTATCTCCAAGAGTGGATGCAAGTGAGCTTACACTTCAAAGTTCCATCGATGATTTGGATCGAATAATAAATTATTACGCTCCAAATGATAAAGTCAATATTCTTGGGCATTCCTGGGGTGCGATGCTTGGATCAGCCTACCTGGGTCAGCATCCGGAAAGGGTAAACAAAATAATTCTGGCAGAGCCAGGTTTTCTCACCACTGAAATGTCAGATGAATTCATGAAAAGGACCAATGGATTTGCAATCGATCTTTCATTTCAAAATATAATGCTTATCAGTAAAATCGTGTTCCGCGCTCTCCACTTGCGGGGACCAGATGATCAGGCTATCAAAGATTATATTTATTCCAGCCTGATGATGACTCCAATTGAAAATCATCCGATGAGTGGATACTTTTGCAACAATGCATTGGATACCGCAAAGATGCATATTTGGCGCTTGAGCATGGTAGCATCTCAAGCAATACAACAATCAGGCATGAACGCGGAAGGAAAAATGGAGATAAACCTGATAAAAGGAGTAGAAAATTATCCCGATACGGTGCTATTCATTTCAGGAGATTGCAACCGTTTTATTGGACCGGATTACCAACAAAAGCAAGTAAACTATTTTCCGCGTCATAAATTGGAGGTCATCCACGATGCCGGGCACAATATGTTCCTCGATCAGCCGGAAGCTTTTTATAAGCTCGTCAGAACATTTTTCAAGGAAGATTCATAATCGCTTTTCGAAAAAGTATTTATCGCTTTTTACCCCTCCCATTCGCTCTTTAAAAGCGATTAGTGTTTTCTGATCTTTACCATCCATTTTGGTTGAAATTCCTAAATCAAGCAAATCATACTGGTGATTTTGGCAAAAATTATATAGGCCTTCATTGAGTAAAACAGTAGGGCTAAATGTGTTGAATTTTTTTAAACTGCCGGGCAAAAAACTGTACAAAATCTGCCTATGCACTTTAATTGCTATCGTGGCGGCCAATAGCTTTTCTCCATCTCGCACACTAAATATCAAGTAATTTTGAGGGAAAAGATCCAGGTAATCCAACAATTGTACTTTGGAGATGGAAAGTTCCAGGTTTTGTTCTTCCCGGCACGATTGTAAAAAATCATAGACTTCCTCGGCGTTCTTGCCTGGCTCCTGAACAAAAGAAAATCCATGGCTTTTACACTTATTTAATCGCCTTGTTTCCATGGGATGCAAGCGACTTTCCAACGGTTTTTGATCTATCTGTATGTGATGATTCACTGCCTTAAGAATCACAGAAAAACCAGATTTTCCCATGGTTTGAACGATTATTTCTGTTTTTCTAGGTGCGTAACATCCTGCAAAATTGGTGATTTTCACTTGCCCAATTCCTCTCAATTTCAAATCAGTTT
>JAHEMV010000591.1 GCA_024643455.1 Cytophagales bacterium | reverse complement strand
TTTAATCAGTTTTTCTTAATCGGAATTTTTGAATTGTATTATTATTGAGATCCGCAACAAAAATATTTCCTTCATTATCAATAACAATATCGTGATACTTGGAAATTGGTCCATCATAAAATCCGGTTCTACCAAATTGTAATTCAAGATTCAGATTAAAATCAAATCGAAAAATACCAAACCCAGATTGAATTGAGTCGTTTGAGGCTAGTCTAGCAATACCGAATAAACGCTCATTTTTATGGTCGATAACTAAGGAAAAAAATTTATCCGCTATTTCATTCTGCCAAGAGATTATGAAGTTTCCTTCAGAATCAAACTTTTGAATTCTATTATTTTCACGGTCAGCCACATAGACATTCCCATTTTTATCTATATCAATGCCATGTGGAATATTAAACTCACCTTCTTTATTTCCTTTATTTAATTTCCTGTCAGGACCATTCTTACCCCATTCAAATAAAAATGAGCCATCTTTTGAAAATTTAAGCACACGACTATTCCCGTAACCATCACTGACATAAAATGATCCGTCAGGAGCAACAGCTACATCGGTTGGAAGTGCAAAATGTAATGAATCATTGCCCAAAACACTGGCTTCTCCTACTGTCATAAGGAGTTTTCCATCAGAGTTAAATTTTAATATTTGCTGTAATCCAGTATCCGTTACCCAAATGTTATTTTCTTGATCAATTTCTAATCCATGTGGCATAAGAAATAAATCTGCCCCCCAATTTTTCAAAACTTCTCCAGTTTCATTTTCAATGATGAGTAAAGTATTATTTTCAATTTTGTCCTTTGGCGCGGGGTGTGACCATGGTCTTCCTCCTCGGTGAAAAACTACAATATTGTTGTTAGAATCCATTGCTAATCCGGTTGGCTCCCCAAAAGCAATATTTTCAGGAAGATTTGGCCAATCTGTAACCAACTCATAAGAATCTGGCTTTCCAGTCTCTTCTTTAATTTTCTTTACTTTCAATTGAGCACAACCAGTAACTAAAAGTATTGTTAGTAAAATCGGGAATCTTATTTTTTCAGCTTTCATCCTTTTCGTTTACCTTATAATGACGCACAACGTTTGGCTATTTGCAGTGGCTGGTTTTTGAAATCGTATTAGTCCAACGGTGATCAAACGCAATAGCCAAGATAAACCTTTATACCTACGCTGCACCCAGCCATTGCAAATAGCTTTTGTTTAGGTCAGGCCGCTTTCAGCTTGGTTTCAAATTACCTTACCCAAGATTATCCATCACTGTATTTTAAGAATTTCTCACCCGTGTAGGTGTTGTCCCGCGTGGTTACGACCGCTTTAGCATCCCCTTTGGGTAACAACTCGAAGGTTACTTTTAGAGATCCACTCCCAGCTTCAAATGTATTGTTGCCTATGTACTTAAAACTTGCGATCAACTGACCGTTTCTTTTCATGAACAATAAGTCGTCACTCTTTATGAACTCCAGAGTATTGTTGCTGTCCATCCTGTATAAACCGGTAATCTTATTGTATACTTCCTGGTCGAGCGGAAATTCTTTACCCATTACAACGTCAAAGTTCACTGTACTTTCTCCTGATGCATTTTTGACAATTTCCAAGATTCTGTTCACAGCCTGTGGAGAGGATGCCGATCCGTCAGTTTCATTGTATTTGTCGCCTTTAAAATAGATTTGCGTAATTAAGTCTTGTTGTTCTGCAACGGAAACCCGCATATGGATATGTGCTGGTCGCCAAGATTCATCATTATTCGGGTCAGCTTTGTAGGGAACTGGCACAATAGTTTTGAAGGCATACTTTCCGTTCTTCTCAGTCTTTATTGCTCCCCTGAATAAAAAACTATCGGAAGTATTGTCATAATGTTCATTCTCATCACATTGCCATATTTCTACGAGTACATTGTCCAATGGAGTTTTTCCATCTTCTTTAAAAATGGTTCCAGATAAGTTCATCGGAATTCCTTTCGAATCAGGTGGAATAATATCACTTCTCATTGGCGCACCCGGTCTATAAAAGGGTCCAAGAATGTCAGTGGTTGTGGGAGTGTCTCCGACAAAGCCCTTCCCATTCCATTGAATGGATCCAAATGCACTAATGCTCAGAGCGGTGAGAGATGAGTTTTTGATAAACGTTCTTCTTTTCATAGCGCTATTTTTAGATGATGAATAAGTCTCCTGTTAAAGTAATATACGTCTATTTTCGAATTTTTCCCCTTGTCCTGAATTGTCCAGCGGCTTGCCACAACAGTCTCGGCTTTTAGTAGTAGGGTAGGATGTCGCATAACTTTGTAATTACAAAGCAACTTGAAAATCCCACAGAAACTTCCATAGTAGGCGAGAGTATACAATTACTTATCGCCATTTTGGTGCGTTCCTTAGTTAATCCTTGTAATTTCTTCTTGTTAATTCTTGTTCAATTTCGACTGCCAATGCATTGCTGCTAGTAAGTATTTCTTTAATGTAGAATCTTTTATTTCCATTAATACCACCTATAGCTGAGAGATAATATCTGGATAAAGCTAAATAGGTAGGTGAGTTATAATCCCCTATCCAACTCGAGTCCATTCTATTTCTTTCGAATTCGGGATTTTTATAGAATCTTTTAAAAAATTGGTAGGTATTTAAATCGGGATTTTTCATATACTCTCGTCCGTCCTCAGTTATTTCTCTCATGAATTGTTGATACTTTTCAATTAAAGCATAATGCTCGTTTAAATGATTTAATAATTCTTTGTTCTTAATAATATAAATCCCACTAGTATTGAGCATTTCATTATAGGTCTTTCTATTTATCTCTATATTATTATAACTGAAGTTCAATACCGATTCAATTTCCACAATATCCTTTACTGATGTTGCCTTAAGTAATAGTTCTGGTATTTTTTCCTGATTGGATAGATAGCTAGCCAAAATGGAATCTTGCTTAGTTAAATGTCGAATATCGAAATTGATATCTTCTTGCAGTTTTTTAATAAAGGATAATTCCTTGTTGTTTTCTTTTCTGTTTTCGTTAAAATCGTTTAGCTGAATTGCTATTAAAATTCCAATTACAACAAGAATAATTTCGCCAATGGCATATTTGAAATACTTTCCAGTTTTATTTTCCATAAGCAAGTTTTGACGAATTTTCCTAAAGAATTTTATCATT
>JAHEMV010000590.1 GCA_024643455.1 Cytophagales bacterium | reverse complement strand
ATTAAGATATTTGTACAAGCAGCATCAAATCGTAATGAACCTCTGGATCATGTTTTGTTGCATGGCCCTCCTGGTCTTGGGAAAACAACACTTTCGCATATAATTTCCAATGAACTGAAGTCCAATTTGAAAATAACTTCTGGCCCTGTTTTGGATAAGCCTGGAGATTTAGCGGGGCTTCTAACCAATCTTGAAAGTGGTGATGTGCTTTTTATTGATGAAATTCATCGACTTAATCCAGTAGTAGAAGAGTATTTATATTCGGCTATGGAGGATTACAAGATTGACATCATGTTGGACTCTGGGCCAAATGCACGATCTGTTCAGATTAGTCTCAATCCTTTTACCCTAATTGGAGCAACCACACGGGCTGGATTGTTGACCTCACCACTGCGTGCCAGGTTTGGGATCAATGCCAGGTTGGAGTATTACAATGCTGAATTGCTAACCAAAATCGTGTTGCGGTCAGCCTCAATTCTCAATTGTCCGATTAGTTCTAGCGCCTCCGTCGAAATTGCCAGAAGAAGTCGTGGAACGCCAAGGATAGTCAATAATCTATTACGACGAACTCGAGATTTTGCACAGATCAAAGGAGATGGAACCATAACAAAAGAAATCGCTGAAATGGCTCTTAAGGCACTGGATGTTGATCAGCATGGCTTGGATGATATGGATAATCGAATCCTACGTACGATAATTGAAAAATTCAATGGTGGCCCAGTCGGAATTTCCACCATTGCAACGGCTTGCGGCGAGGAAGCCGAAACAATCGAAGAAGTCTATGAGCCTTTTTTAATTCAGGAAGGATATATCAAGCGTACTTCACGAGGTAGAGAAACAACGCCTATGGCCTATAAGCATCTTGGGATCACGATGCCTGGGAAGACGGGCTCTCTATTTTAAATAAAAGTGATCAATCGCGAGAAGTACACAATAATAATTAAAGAACAGGCAAAATCATTGGGCTTTGATTTTTGTGGCATTTCCAGGGCAGAGAAGCTAGTAGAAGAAGAGCCAAAATTGGAATCATGGCTTAAAAATGGATTTCATGGGAAAATGGCCTATATGGAAAATCATTTTGATAAACGGCTTGACCCTACAAAACTAGTCCCTGGCGCCAAATCAGTAGTCTCACTTTTGTATAATTATTTTCCAGATGAGCAAGCTAAACCATCATATCACAAAATTGCTCGATATGCATATGGCAAAGATTATCATTTCGTAATAAAAGAAAAACTCAAAATCTTACTGGAGAATTTACGAGAAGAAATTGGTGAAATCGAGGGAAGGGTATTTGTGGACTCTGCCCCAGTGATGGAACGGCAATGGGCAGAAAAAAGCGGATTGGGATGGATTGGAAAAAATACTCTTTTAATCAATAAACAACAGGGAAGCTATTTTTTCCTTGCAGAATTGATCCTTGATCTCGATTTGAAATATGATGGGCCAATCAAAGATTATTGCGGAACCTGCACGAAATGTTTGGAAGCATGCCCAACAGCTGCAATTTTGGATAATGGTGTACTGGATGCAAGCAAATGCATTTCCTATCTCACCATTGAACTCAAAGATGCAATTCCAGCAGAATTTAAAGGTAAAATGAAAAATTGGGTATTTGGCTGTGATATATGTCAGGAAGTCTGTCCATGGAACCGGTTTTCAAAAAAACATCAAGAACCGGCTTTTAATAAAACAGAAGGAGTAAAGGAAGTTACTGACAGAGAATATATAGAATTTACAGAAGAAGTATTTGGTCAGCTATTTAAAGACTCTCCAATAAAACGGACAAAATACCAGGGTTTAAAACGCAATATTGATTTTATTCAGAAGCAACCTATTTGATAAGCAGGGTATAACTAAATTTAGTTTGTTTGTGCGAGCCTGAAAGTTCTAATGATTAAAGCACTATAAAGTTTTCCAAACTGTTCGAGACACCATTGTTTGAGTTCATTAATTTCACCGGGGACCAACAATTTAATGGCTTTTTTCAATTCCTTCTCAAATAATTGAGCATCAAAACTAACTTTTGTCAAAATCTCTTTGGTGTACTTTAACATAGGACTAATTTGTTTGGGTGAAAAATAATATTTTAGCTAATATACATAACACTATATATAACGCAATTATTCAATTTTCATTTTAATTTCCTGTTATCATACCTTTCTGATAAATTTGCACACTTAAAATATTAATTAAGTCTGAACCGTTATCAATCGTAAAAAAATATGATAGGAAAACGCATTCTTATACTTATTACGTTATTGTTCGGATTTTGTGCTGAAAATCATGCACAAAATATACGAATAATTTTAGGACCTGACAACATAGCAATGAATCAGGCATTTACGATAACGATTGAAGTACAAAACGATCGGATAAAAAATTATGACAATTTTCCTGAGATTGCCGGATTTAATATGGTCGGTCAATCCAATTCCTCTTCTACCAATATCATTAACGGACAATATTCTACCACACAAAGCATTACACAAAATTACGTTCCGTTACAGGAAGGTGTGATCACGATCAAACCATTTACGATAACAATTAATGATCAGGCAATAAAATCTCCTGGGAAAAGGGTAACGGTTGGTCCACCGATTCAACAAAAGAAATACGATCCGTTTTCCTATGATCCGTTTGAAGAATTTTTTGGTCGAAGACAGCCTCAGGAATTTATTGAAGTAAAAGATGATGCTTTTCTTGCCTTGACAGTAGACAAGGATCAAGTATATGTTGGAGAAGGAGTTACCGTCACCATCGGACTTTATGTATCGGCATCTTCACAATCAACCCTGGAATGGCCATCGGACTTATCAGAACAGTTGGCAGAAATAAAAAATCAAATTACACCAGCCAATTGCTGGGAAGAGAATTTTAAAATTACTACGCTAAACAGGGAAGGAGTAGAAGTTAATGGTAAACGGTATAATCAATACAAACTTTTTCAGGCCACATTTTTTCCACTCAATGATGAATCGATAAAAATTCCATCTGTTTCATTGAATATGATTAAGTATAAAGTTGCCAAGGATCCATCCTTTTTTGGCCGAACGAGACAGGCCGATAATAAAGCATTTACTACCAAGCCAAAAACTGTGATTGTTGAAAAATTGCCTCCGCATCCATTAAAAGACAAAGT
>JAHEMV010000589.1 GCA_024643455.1 Cytophagales bacterium | reverse complement strand
GTGCTCTTCATCCTACCAAAGCGAACTTTACGCACGATTTTTAAATCCTGTCTCAGAAGCAAAGCCTTTTTTTAGATGGTGGTGGAATGGAAACCAACTTTCAAAAAAAGAAATCTTGCGTGAACTTCGTCTAATGAAAAAAGCGGGCATTGGTGGTATCGAAATCAATCCTATTGCGATGCCTGAACAAGCTGAAATAATAAATGGTAAACCTGTAAATTGGTTGAGTGATGAGTGGATTGATTATCTTGAATTTACAATTCAAAAGGCCAGTGACTATGGTATGGTTACTGATTTGATTGTGGGAACTGGCTGGCCTTTTGGAGGCGAATTTCTGATGCCTGAAGAAACTATTCAAGGGATAGTGGCAAAGGTCATACAATTGACGGGACCAAAAAAGACCAAAATTCCTTTACCTAAAGCAAATGGTGAATACTTGTTTGAGGTTCAAAAAATAACACTTTTTCCATCCATAATTAGTTCGCTGGACCAGGGGAGAGAAATTTCATTTGATACTAAAAGTGATCACGTAATAGTAGAAGTCCCTAAAGGCGAATATGAATTGCACATCCTAACGCGGCAAAATATGTTCCGGTCTGTTATGCACGGTGCTCCGGGAGGCTCCGGGCCAGTATTGGATCATTTTAATAAACACGCAGTCGAAAAATATCTGAATCACATGTCTGACCGGATAAAGCAAAAAACCGGAAAAACTAACCTTGAAGGTATAAGAGCCTTGTTTTGTGATAGCATTGAGCTCAACGGAGCAAACTGGACCAATGGATTTGAGACGATTTTTAAACAAAAAAGAGGATACGATATCGAACCGTATCTCACGTTGATCTTAAATAATGAAATTAAAGTCACACCTGAATTTCAGGATGAACTGAATCGGGCAAGATTTGATTATAGCCTAACCCTGGCGGAACTATTTACCGAAAGTTTTATAAATCCATTTCATAATTGGTGTCATGTGAATGGTGTGTTGAGCAGGTATCAGGCGTATGGCCATCCATGGCTTTATACCGACCTGATCGATGGTTATATGGCTCCGGATATTCCGGAAGGAGATCAATGGTTGTTTAATGATGGGTGGCAACCCTTCACGGATATAGATGAAATTCGCTATGCGATTTGGAACAAATACGCATCGTCAGCTGGGCACATAGCAAATCGAAAGATCGTCAGTACGGAAGCAATGACCAATACGTCTGGTGTATTTAAAGCTTCATTGAAATATATTAAACAAGCTACTGATCTCAACCTGACGACTGGAGTCAACCATCAGGTGTTGCACGGATTTAACTATTCTCCAGAGGAGGCAGGCTTCCCTGGCTGGATTCGTTTTGGTTGTTATTTTAATGAACATAATCCGTGGTGGCAATATATGCCGGAATGGACCCAATATAGTAGTCGGATTTCTCAGGTATTTCAGGATTCGACTGCTATTAGCCAGGTGGCTATTATGGGACCAACTCCGGACATTTGGAGTAAATATGGTTTGGACCGGAACCCATTCAATTTAGAACCCTGGTATTTACATGCTTTATGGCAAGCACTTAGTCATCTTGGATTTTGCAGTGATTATATAAATGAAAAACTACTTTTAGATGCCGAAATGGTAGGAGGTAAAATCACAATTGGTGCAATGAAATATGATATATTGTTGCTTTGTGATGTGGAAACCATCGAATCAGAGGCAGCTAGAAAAATTGAAGAGCTCATTTTACATGACGCCAGGATTGTTTTGATTGGACAAAAACCTACTCGATCTCCTAATATGATCAGCGCGCCAAAAAATGATGGGATTGTAAATAAGTCCATTTCCAATGCATTCAGTAATGGCATATTGGCAGCACCATCACCTGAAGCATCACTAAAGAAATCTCCAAAATTATTGATGAACTGGACGGAACAGTTGATGAATAATTGTGGTATAATTGCCAATCTTGAAATAACAAACCCTCAAACTAACTTATTTCAAATCCAATATAAAAAAGAAGATACCTTAGTGTTTTTTTTAGCTAATGTTGAAAGGAAACGTGATTTTATAAGTGCGATTTCTTTTGGGAATAAAACAAAATGGGCTTGTCAATGGAATCCTGAAACGGGTGAAAAAGCAAAACTAATGCTTAATAAGAATGATGAAATCGAAATTCATCTTCAACCATTAGAAACAATGCTTATCGTTGCTGATCCCAAGGAAACCTTATCAAATAATAAAGATTTAAAGGAAGAAAAAACGGAGTCACCTTTTGAGATAAGCGGTGCCTGGACAGTTACTTTTAATGGCTTGAATAGTGACTCAAAATCCATGGAAATTAATGCTTTAATTCCAATAAATAAGTTTCCTGAATTTAAAGATTTCGGAGGCGAAATTTTATATGAAATCCAATTTGAATCAAAAACAAAATTATACCAGGAACTGGTCATCGATGAAGTATATGAAACTGCAGAAGTCCAGCTTAATGGCAATTTTTTGGGTTTAAGTTGGTGGGGAAGCAATCATTTTAAACTTGAAGGAAATCTTAGAAAAGGGAAAAATAAGTTGGAGATCAAAGTCACCACTTTACTGGCGAACTATTGCACATCCTTAAAAGATAACAAAACTGCTCAGTACTGGACTTCACGCTATAAAGATAAAAGACCCGTAAAGTGCGGATTGGCAGGAAAAGTCCTTTTGACTTAAATACGCTAAAAACCCATAGTAAATTGATGTACGAATAGGTACAATTTTCAAGGATATTTTTGAATTTTCGTAAGGCTAGCCTACTTCAAGCATCGTTCTAAGTGCATCTCCTAATCGCCGGATTCCGATCTCAATTGTTTCTTTATCCACGCTGGAGAAGTTGAGTCTTAATGTATTGGTTTCTGATTTACCTATATAAAAAGGGTGTCCGGGAACAAAAGCAACTTTGTTTTTAATTGCGATATCAAAAAGTTTCATTGAAGAAAGATTGTGAGGTAAAGTCACCCATAAAAACATTCCACCTTCAGGTTGGGTAAAATGAACTCCTTTTGGAAAATGAATTTTAATGCTTTCGATCATGGCCTCTCGCTGAATGTTATATACACGCCTTATGTTCTCAACGTGAGCATCAAATCCCCCCATTGCCAGATACTCAGCCAAGACACATTGTGCA
>JAHEMV010000588.1 GCA_024643455.1 Cytophagales bacterium | reverse complement strand
TGGATAAAAACTATTTTCCAACTCCAAATACAGTCTATGGCGCAAAACCTGATCCAAAAAAGCAAAAGGATAAGGAACCAGTTATTCGTTTTATCATCATGAAAAATACCCAGGGAACGTTAGCCGGAAATCGTTGTTTTGAGGAAGCGACCACTAAAATGGGTTTTCAATACCTTGCTGTACCTATCGGTCAACCTCCAAACAAAAATGGATTTTCAAGATGGAAGTATAATTTTGGCGTCAAGTTTATGATCTTATTAAAGAATGGTCCGTTCTGGAAATTGAAAGTCAATAAAAAGTACAAGGAATGCAAATACGGTTCGGGAGATTTTATCGGATGATCAGTCTCTAAGAATGTTACTCATAAAGGTCGATTTCAAGCCAATCCATAATAGAAAAATGACAATTGCCCATTTCAGATATACCTGATAATAGTCTGTTGTATCTTTAAACCGGCTTTCTTTAATTTCTGCTTTTTCATATTTATCAATCAGTTTAAAGACATCTTCTAATGCCTGGTTGTCAGACGCCCGATAATAATGCCCTTCTCCGATTTGAGCAATTTTACGAAGGGTAGTTTCATCCAGGGTGTTTTCGCTATAAACGGTTTGGCCAAACACATTTTTACCCGTTGGTACTTTTCCGTCTTTACCAATTCCTATTGTATAGATCTTGATGTCGTAAGCGTGGGAAATATCTGCCGCTGTGATCGGATCAAGGTTCCCTGCGGTGTTATCCCCATCACTCAACAGGATTACAACTTTAGACTTGGTATCCGATTCACGCATCCTGTTGGTAGCAACAGCAAGGGCACTACCAATTGCAGTGCCGGAAGCTTCGATTTTTTCGAAGGATATTTCATCGATATAGGTATTCAGTAATTTATAATCTGTTGTCAATGGGGCAAGACTATAAGCATCACCTGAGAAAATCACAATCCCTATTCTATCCTGAAACCTCCCCGCTATAAATTCTTTGGCCACTTGTTTGGCAGCTTCAAGACGGTTTGGTTTGAAATCCTGAATCGTCATAGATCTGGAAATATCGATTACCAGCATAATATCGATCCCTTCTGTCCATTGTTCCACTTTTTCATTACTGGTTTGTGGCCTGGCCAATGCGATGATGAGCAATGCAATAATCGAAGCGAAAAGAATATCGGGAATAAACCGGAGAATGCTGGTGAGATCTGATTTTATTTTCTTTTCAGGAAGAGCGATGGTAAGTTTTTGTTTTAGCCTAATATTTAACAACCATTTAAGTATAAAAACAATAGGAATGGCAAACAGCAGCATTAGAAAAAACTTGTACTCCCATGTAAAGCTTTGAAAGGTAGATGGGTAAAACCAGGTAAAGGAAAACCACTTTGTTACTTCTGGCATAGCTTATCCGTTTTTAATCTCGTTTATTTTTTGATGGTAAATATCGATGGAGAATTTCATAAGATAATCAAAACTTGCAAATAGGTCATTTCCTTTTTCTCCACCATATATAATGCGATCAATTGATTTCAAATTTTCTTTCAACTGTCCATTACTATGTAAAACGAGAATTTCCTTTGTTGTAAGTTTGGAAATGGGTTTTTTCTCTAATCTTTCCAAATATCTTTTCCATACGGCCAGAACATGCTCAGGCGTCTTACTGGGATTATTACTCGAAACATCGCGCATCAGGTTAAAAAACTGTTCGATAAATTTCCTGTGCGTTCTTTTCATTCGGTATATTTTCCAGGCTGTGCTGAGTTGTTTTCCAAAAAATAGCAAAAGTGTCAATCCGATTACCATCACTATTCCAAGCGCTATGAGTAGGTAAGGGTAGTTAAATTGCCGATTGATTTTGACCAAATTAGCATTGGCTTTCATTTCTGGTTTTTCCGGGATTTCGGTTACTACCTGAACTATATGGATCGAATCCATTGTTGATACAACCGGGAAGCTGTCATTACCACTAATAATATATACCGGCAACTGCAAATATTGGATTGAATCGATCTCAAATGTCGACAATTGATAGACAACACTGTCGAAACTTAATGTACTATCCGATTTTGTTTTGAAATACGTTTTTGAGTTATATTCAAATGTTCCAAAATGATAAGTGCTATCTGGGAATAAAATATTGAGGTTTTTGTCATAACGGACGGAAAGTGAAAAAGTCACTTTTTCACCAATTTTAGACTGTTTTTGAATGAAATTTCCCTGAGGTTCTATTTGTTGAGCCATAGAGATATTCATACCAAAAAATAGTATTGCGAGTAGTGCTATTCTTTTTCTATGCAATTTTTCTAGATTTATTCCTTACCCTAAATAGCTTTATCAATTTGGGGACATAATCCTCATCCGTAAAGATATTGACATAATTGGCCTGATGCTTTCTACAAAATTGTTCCAGTTTACCCTGATTCCCTTCAAATACGTTTTTTAAATCACCTCTAAAAGCTGGGGAACTGGTATTCGTCCAGATCGTTTTTTTACTTTCCTTATCTAAAAGAGGTACAATACCCAGTCTGGGTAATTGAGTCTCACGGAGGTCACTTATATGAATAACAACTAGATCGTGCTGCGAAGCCAACGCGCGCAGATTGTGCTCATAACCTTCATCGATGAAGTCGGAGATCAGAATCACCACGCTTTTTCTTTTAATGAGATTGAGCGCATATAAAATTGATTTACTTATGTTCGTTTTTAGCGATTTTGGCTTCAAATCCATGAGATCAGCTATAAAGCGAAAAGCATGTTTTTCTCCTTTGCCCGGTTTTACATATTTCTCTTTCGTATCCGAAAAACAAATAAGTCCTACCTGACTTTGTTCCTGTACAGCAGAAAGTGAAAGAACGCCACAAATTTCTTTAACGATATCAATTTTTTGTTGTCCAGGATTTCCAATTTCCTGAGAGGCACTTACATCAATTAGAAAAAAAACGATCTGTTCTTTTTCCTCTTTATAGGTACGGACAAAGGTGCCATGTCCTTTTGCGGTCACATTCCAGTCGATGGTTCTCGAGTCATCGCCATATTGGTATGACCGGACATCATCAAATTCAAGACCCGATCCTTTAAATACAGAATGAAAATCTCCCTGCATTTGATTGTTGATCGCTTTCCTGATTTGAATCTGGTACTTCCGCAGCTTTTTAACAATCTCCCTCAT
>JAHEMV010000116.1 GCA_024643455.1 Cytophagales bacterium | reverse complement strand
ATCAATCATGAAATGAATCGATGCATTCAATGTTACCGGTGCGTACGATATTATCGTGATTATGCTGATGGCAGCGATTTAAATGTTTTTTCTTCCCACAATCATGTGTATTTCGGCAGGACTTCGGATGGAGTTTTGGAAAATGAATTCAGCGGAAATTTGGTAGAAGTTTGTCCAACTGGAGTTTTTACAGATAAAACCTTAAAAAAACATTATACCCGAAAATGGGATTTCACCATGGCGCCTTCAATTTGCACCCATTGCAGTATCGGTTGCAATACGATAGTGGCTGAACGATATGGTACTATCCGAAGGATTTACTCCAGGTACAATGGCGAAGTCAATGGATATTTTCTTTGTGATCGTGGCAGATTTGGCTATGAATATGTGGAAAGTCCATTGCGATTAAAAAGACCCTTAATAAAAGATGGTTCTTCTTTAAAAGAAATTGAAACCATTGAGGCCATTAAAATAGCTCGAAAATCAATTTCAGGAAAAAATGTTATTGGAATAGGTTCCCCCAGGGCTTCTTTAGAGTCCAATTATGCACTTAAAAAGCTGGTCGGTGAGGAAAATTTTTCAGTTGGGATAAGTGATAAGGAACTTTTGCTCAATCAACTTGGTTTGGATATTCTTTCGAAGGGCAATGTTCCTACCCCATCGCTTCGTGAAGTAGAAAATTGTGATGCAGTTTTCCTGCTTGGAGAAGATGTGACCCAAACAGCTCCAATGCTCGCTTTGGCGTTAAGGCAGTCCGCTAAAAAAATCCCCAGGGAAAAGGCATTCAACTCGCATATACCACAATGGCAGGATGCTGCTGTCAAAGAAATTGTTCAGCATGACCGAGGACCGTTTTATATTGCCTCAACATCAGCCACAAGGCTTGATGATATCGCAACTGCTCGTTATATAGATTCACCAGATAATATTGCAAAAATAGGATATGCAGTAGCACATTTTATTGATGATAAAGTAGGACTTCCAAAAGATTTAAGTAAAATCCAACTTCAACTTGCGACAAAAATAGCTGAGGATCTATCGGGAGTTACAAAGCCATTAATAGTTACAGGAATCCATGCTATGCATGATGGTGTAATGAAAGCGGCATCCAACATTGCCTTGGCGCTAAAGAAAAAAGGTAAAGATGTCAGCATTAGCCTCACCTTCAGGGAAAGCAATTCTTTGGGTTTAACTATGTTGGGAGGTAAATCCCTGGATCAACTATTCGAATCAATTGCAAACGATAATTCTAAAGTAGTTATCATATTGGAAAATGATCTTTATAGAAAAGCGTCCAAAAAGCACGTAGATAAATTCATAAATCAGTGCCAGCAGATCATCACATTGGATCATACTGAAAGTGAAACGACTAAAAAATCCACCATGATTTTGCCAGCGGGAACTTTTTCAGAAACTGATGGCACGTATGTAAATAACGAAGGCCGCGCACAGCGTTATTATCAGGTAATTCCTTCAAGTGATAATGATAGCTGGCGATTTCTTGCTGAAATGAGCCAGGACAATTCAAAATTATCCAACCTTAAGACATTTGGTGATTTCACACAAGCATTAGAAAATGAGACTGATTATTTTTCAGGAATTGATCAAATAGCTCCTCCACCGGATTTTAAATTGAATGGATTAAAAATAGCAAGAGAACCACATCGATATAGTGGCCGCACAGCTATGAAAGCAAATATAAATGTCCATGAGCAAAAACCTCCTAATGATGAGGATTCTCCTTTGACATTTACTATGGAAGGATACCAGGGCGAATCTCCATCTTCATTAATACCATTTTTCTGGTCCCCAGGTTGGAATTCAGCACAGGCTATTAATAAATATCAGATAGAAGTTGGAGGACCATTACACGGAGGCGATCCTGGAAAGCGGTTATTTGAACCTTCCGAAAAAGAAATGACTTATTTTGACACATTAACAGTTAGTGATCAAAAAAGGAAGAAGGATGAATGGCTAGCCGTACCGATATACCATATTTTTGGATCAGAAGAGTTTAGTGCAAATGCGCCTGCGATTAAAGAACGAATCCCGGCTTTATTCATAGTTCTAAATCCAAAAGATGCTACTGATTTAGATTTGAAAAACGATGACAATAAAGAAATTTTATTGAATGACCAACCGATCAACTTAAAGGTGAAGGTCGAGGATCATGTAGAAATTGGCACCTTGGGTTTGCCAGCTGGCTTCCCTGATATGCCTTTTTGGGAACCCGGATTGCTAACCATAAAATTGTAGCGATATGAGCGAAACATGGCAGATTATATTGATCATTTATGGGATACTTTTTGGTATTTTGACCATAGCAGCCGCTCTGATTTATGTCGAAAGAAGATTACTTGCGTTGTGGCAGGACCGGCTTGGTCCCAACCGCGTTGGCCCATTTGGTCTCCTTCAGGTTGTGGCTGATGTAATAAAAATTTTCTTCAAAGAGGACTGGATACCCAAATTCGCAGATAAGAAAATTTTTATACTTGCCCCGGGCATTATCATGGTCACCATCTTATTAAGTTTTGCCATCATACCATTTGCCCCTGGTATTTTCATCAGTGAATTAAATATTGGCTTGTTGTTTTTCCTCGGGATGTCTTCCCTTGGAGCATACAGCATCGTACTCGGAGGGTGGGCATCAAACAATAAATACGCATTATTGGGAGCGATAAGAGGTGCCGCTCAGATGGTTAGCTATGAAGTTTTTATGGGGCTTTCACTCATGGGTGTTGTAATGATGACCGGGTCCTTGAATATGGTTGATATTGTAGAAGCTCAGCAGCATGTTTGGTTTGTAATTCCTCAATTTATCGGTTTTGTAATTTTTATGATTGCTGGTCTTGCTGAGAGCCACAGGATTCCATTCGACATTCCCGAGTCTGAAAGTGAGCTTGTCGCAGGATTTCATTCAGAATATTCAGGAATGAAGTTCGGGATGTTTTTTGTGGGAGAATACATGGGAATCACCCTGATTTCTGCTATGATCACTACCTTGTTTTTTGGCGGATGGCTAGGGCCAGATTTTCTGCCTCCTTTTATGTGGTTCATAATAAAAACCTTCGCCTTTATAGCCTTTATCATATTATTGAGGGCCTCATTACCCAGACCAAGATATGATCAGTTGATGGGGTATGGTTGGAAAATATTGTTGCCACTTGCACTCCTGAATTTAATTATCACGGGTGCTATTGTATTAGCAATTGGATGAAATGAAAAATAAAAAAAATGTTAAGTCACCTTAGAAGTATTTGGCTCGCTCTCATGCACTCTTTTCAAAAAAGGGAAACGTATGAGTACCCTGAAAAGAAGATGCCACTTGCTGCGCGCTATAGAGGACGTATTGTGCTTACTCGTGATCCAGATGGTGAGGAACGGTGCGTAGCTTGCAACCTTTGCGCAGCTGCTTGTCCAGTAGATTGCATTTCTTTGCAGGCCACAAATGACGAACATGGGCGAAGGTACCCTGAGTTTTTCCGAATCAATTTCTCCCGTTGCATCTTTTGTGGATATTGTGAAGAAGCCTGCCCTACTTATGCCATACAGCTAACTCCGGATTATGAACTTTGCGAATATGACCGTCAAAACCTTGTCTACGAAAAAGATGATCTTTTGATAAGTGGTGAGGGGAAATATCACGGTTATAATTTTTACAGAGTCGCAGGCATGTCAATAGGTGGAAAAGACAAAGGTGAGGCTGAAAATGAGCTGCCGCCAGTAGATGTTAAAAGCTTATTACCATAATTGGTTTTTGTATGATGATCTTATTTCTTATAACAGCATTTGTAGCAATAGCAGCCTCCATATTGGCCATCACCAGAACCAATGCTGTTCATGCACTTTTAAATCTTATTGTTTCATTCATTGCCATTGCTATCATATTATTCCTGTTGGGCGCACCATTTATTGCTGCTCTTGAAGTCGTGGTCTATGCAGGAGCCATTATGGTGCTTTTCATTTTTGTAATTATGATGCTTAATGTTGGCGCCGAAACAGAAGAAAAAAAATCGAAATGGTTATCTCCGAAAATATGGATTGGACCAGCAATTCTATCATTAGTCCTTTTCCTGGAATTAACTTATGTAGTCTTATCTGAAAGTGAAATACTATTACAGTCAAGCCAAATTACTCCTAAAGAGGTTGGCATTAGCCTGTTTACTCAATATATCCTTGGGATAGAATTGGTTGCTATTATGCTGATGGCTGGTATCATCGGAGCATACCATATTTCCAGGGTTAAACGAAAAGTAAAGCACAGATTTTTAAAGGAAGAATAATTATGAGTCAGATACCCGTACATTATGCCATGTTGCTTGCAGCTATATTGTTTGCAATTGGATTGATTGGTGTGCTTTCCAGGAGAAACATTATTTTGATGTTGATGTCAGTAGAAATCATGCTAAATGCTGCTGGACTGGCTTTTATTATTGCGGGTTCCCGCTGGTTACAGCCAGATGGCCAGGTGATGTTCATATTTATTCTGGCAATGGCTGCTGCTGAAGTTTCAGTCGGCCTGGCATTGATTGTCCAAATGTATCAACAACATAAAACATTGGATGTGAACAGTATAAATAAAATGAAAGGTTAATGAACACAATGAGCAATCATTGATATTAAATAGCTTATAGCAATTATATGATGAATTTTATTTGGTTGATCCCCTTCATCCCTTTTTTAGGCTTCCTTGTACTAGTCTTTTGGGGTAAATATCTTTCCAAAAGAACAATCCCATTAGTTGGTGTTGGTTCAGTGGGTTTTGCCTCGCTCATCACTATTTTAGCAGGAATAAATTTTCTTTCAAATCCTCCAGCCAATGATTTTTTTGAATTGAAACTATGGACCTGGATGAATGTAGGTGGCTTTGCTCCATCCATTGGATTTCACTTTGATGCATTAACCCTGGCATTTGTTTTTGTAATTACTTTTGTGGGCTTCCTGATACACGTCTATTCGGCAGAATATATGCATGATGATGATGACTATGCGCGGTTTTTTGCCTATATGAATCTATTTGTCAGCGCTATGTTAATGCTGGTGATGGCTGACAATCTTGTCTTAATGTATCTCGGTTGGGAAGGTGTGGGACTATGTAGTTTCCTCCTTATTGGCTTTTGGTACAAAGAAAGTGCGAATGCAGCTGCGGCTCGAAAAGCCTTCATTGTGACCCGTGTTGGTGATACAGCCATGGCACTCGGCCTTTTTCTGTTGATTATCCATTTTAATACCCTGGATATCCATGAAATTTTACAAAAAGCTCCAGTTCAATGGGCAGAAGGCTCTTCAATAGCAACATGGGCAGCACTCTTGCTTTTAGGTGGCGCCTTAGGAAAATCAGCACAGGTGCCCTTACAAACCTGGCTGCCAGATGCTATGGCCGGCCCCTCCCCTGTTAGTGCATTGATTCATGCAGCAACCATGGTAACCGCAGGAGTTTACCTTATTGCCCGAAATCATGTCCTTTTTGAATTATCACCTATCGCTATGGAAACTGTAGCCATTATAGGTGCAGTTACACTTTTATTAGCCGGATTTGCAGCGATTGCTCAATATGACATCAAACGCGTGTTGGCCTACTCTACAATTAGCCAGATAGGCTATATGTTTCTGGCTTTGGGCTTAGGAGCATGGTCTGCTGGTATATTTCATTTTATGATCCATGCTTTTTTCAAGGCATTATTATTCCTTGGTGCTGGCGCTGTCATACATGCTTTGCACAATGAACAAAACATGTTCAAGATGGGTGGCCTTAAAAAAGAGTTGCCCGTTATATTCTGGACTTTCCTGGCTGGCTCAGGGGCTCTTGCTGCTCTACCCCTAATTACGGCAGGTTTTTATAGTAAAGATCAGATTCTTTGGTTTGCCTGGTCTTCAGAAAAAGGGAGCCCGCTGCTCTGGGCAGCAGCCTTTTTCGGTGCATTTGTCACTTCGATCTATACTTTTCGAATGGTCTTTATTACCTTCTTTGGCAATGTAAAAACACATGTTCACCATTCGCCTGGGAAAATGATCAAGATACCATTAATCGTTTTGGCTACACTTTCGATAGTTGGTGGTTTTATTGAATTGCCACACAACTTTGGTCATATAACTATATTCAGTGATTTCTTATCACCGGTATTACCCGAAGTAGTTCTTGGACATGAAGGTGGAAATACTGAATTGCTATTCCAGTTGTTTACCGGAGCAACCGGATTAGTGGGTATTTATATCGCATGGTTTTTCTGGTTTAAAAATCCATCGATTGTTTATAATTTAAAAACATCATCCTTTGGAAAATCGCTGCATGGTTATTTAATAAATGGATTGGGTTTTGATTGGTTGTATGATCATGCTTTTGTTCGTCCATTTACTTGGATTTCTAACATCAATAAAAATGATGCGATCGACTTGTTATATACTGGGATTGCGAATGGAGCCCAGGGACTTAATAAAAGTTTTAGCCGAATGCAAACCGGAAATATCAGATGGTATGCAACCGGAATCGTTATTGGTTTAATAATTACTTTAGCAATGGTACTGTTCTTATGATCATACTTATCATTTCCACATTAATGGCTGGAGGTTTACTGGCCTGGTTTTTAAGTAAAACCAATGCGCATCTTTCAAGGATCATTGCTTTGATATCACTTTTGTTATGCTCTGCTGCTTTTCTATACTACTTTATCACCAATCACGAAATTATCCTTGCTTCGTCCGGATGGTTAGAAGAGATCCATTTTACCTGGATCCCCCAATTTGGGATTAGCTTCCATATGGCAATGGACGGTCTGAGTTTACTGATGATTGCACTAACACTTTTTCTTGGAATACTCGGTGTTTTGGCCTCCTGGAAAGAAATAACAGAACGAACAGGTTTCTATTATTTCAACTTGTTATGGATACTGGCAGGCATTGTTGGTGTATTTACCGCGTTAGATTTATTTCTGTTTTTCTTCTTCTGGGAAATTATGCTCATCCCTATGTTTTTCCTGATTGGTATCTGGGGACACGAAAACAGGAAATATGCCGCGTATAAATTCTTCCTTTTTACGCAAGCAAGTGGACTTTTAATGTTACTGTCTATTTTAGGTATGGGCTTAATATTTTACCAAAACACTGGAAAGTTTTCTTATGATTATATCGATTTATTGACCGTGCAGCCCGAAGGAACACTTGGATTATTGCTAATGTTTGGATTCCTTATCGCTTTTATTGTTAAACTACCTGTTGTTCCATTTCACAACTGGTTGCCCGACGCTCACACTCAGGCTCCAACGGCAGGGAGTTTGATCCTTGCCGGATTGTTATTAAAAACCGGGGCATATGGAATTATTCGATTTGTAGTTCCTTTTTTCCCTGTCGCATCACACCAGTTTGCTCCTTATGCAATGGTTCTCGGTGCCATAGGCATCCTATATGGAGCTGTTTTAGCTTTTTCACAAACAGATCTCAAACGACTTGTCGCCTATACCAGTGTGAGTCATATGGGATTTGTGATGCTAGGTGTGTTTGCCTTTAACGAACTGGCTTACCAGGGTGTAGTGATGCAAATGGTGAGTCATGGCATTAGCACCGGAGCGTTGTTTCTGTTGGTAGGGATGTTATATGAGCGTACCCATACCCGTGATTTGACTCAAATGGGTGGATTATGGCAAAATGTTCCAAAAATTGGCGCCGTCGGTTTATTATTCGCTATGGCATCTTTAGGGTTACCAGGATTGGGCAATTTTATTGCAGAGTTTCTCGTGCTTTCTGGATCGTTTCAGGCTAGCAAAGTTATTACAGCAGTTGCTTCAATAGGATTGGTACTGGGAACTATTTACTCATTGCGTCTATTTCAGCGGGTTTTTCAGGGATCAATGCATAAAGACTGGCGAATATCTGACCTCAGTACAAGGGAAGCTATTGTGATGGGATCACTTATTATTGCCATTGTCTGGTTGGGATGGTATCCACAACCTGTAATTGATATTGTGCAACCCACGATTCAATTGGTTTTAGATCAAATGGCTATGCATGCAACTTTTTAAAATTGGAACTTTGTTTGCCGGAATTTAAGAACTTTTAACTATGAATTTATCCGAAAATATAGGGCAGTTAACTCCCTTCATAATTATGGTGGTGGCGCCACTCCTATTAATTGTTATAATTTCCATCAAACGAAATCACCTCTTTTCCTGGCTATATACCCTATTAACTTTTTTATTAGTCGCTATTACAGCTCTTTTGGCTATGGAAAATCCATTAGCTGAAATTCCATTATTTGCTCTTGATAAATTCACCTATTTTTATACCATTCTCTTTTCTTCGGCAGGTTTCTTAATTGTACTGACCTCCTATAGATATTTTGAAAATCGTACGGAGCAGAAAGATGAATTTTATGTGCTCCTAGTTATGGCAACGCTAGGCTCCTCAGCATTGGTAGCCAGCCGAAATTTTGTTTCTCTTTTTCTCAGTCTTGAAGTCCTCAGTGTATCGCTTTATGCATTGATCGCATACTTGCGAAAAAATGAATTGGGTATTGAAGCAGGGATTAAATACCTGGTTCTTGCGGCGATGTCTTCCTCTTTTTTATTGTTTGGAATTGCTTTGATCTATCTGGAAACCGGAACCATGGATTTTGGTATTTTAGCTGAATCTCTGGGTCCAAATCTGAGTGTATGGATTTTGGGTGGATTTGCACTGATAATTGCCGGAGCTGGGTTTAAGTTATCTGTCGCGCCATTTCATTGGTGGACACCTGATGTTTATCAAGGAGCTTCTTCGCCCGTGACTTCCTTTATTGCGACAATTTCCAAAGGTGGCATGGTGGGTGTTATTATACGTTTATTCAGTTCAGTTAAAGGGTACGAATATCCATCCCTGGTCATATCGATAAGCATCATTGCGATAGCGTCCATGTTTACCGGAAATATTCTTGCGTTGCTGCAAAACAATATAAAACGATTACTGGCTTATTCTTCTATTTCACATCTGGGTTATATTTTGGTGGCATTTCTTGCCATCCCTCAAAATGGAGCTGAAGCTGCTACTTTTTATCTGGTTGCCTATTTCATCACAACAATCGGCGCTTTTGGAATAATAACTATTTTATCTGATCAGGATGGAGAGCCGGAAAGCTTAGATGAGTATAAGGGAATGTTCTGGAAGAAACCATGGCTGGCAGCATGTTTCTCGCTAGTAATATTTTCACTGGCTGGAATTCCGCTCACAGCAGGGTTCCTGGGGAAATTCTATGTGGCATCTGCAGGTGCCGGTGCTGGATTATGGATTCTGCTTACTGTATTGGTGATCAATAGCGTGATCGGTGTTTATTATTATTTGCGGGTTATTACCACAATGTTCTCCACAGAGAAAAATGAAAAAACACTCCCTGATTTGAAATTATTATCAGGTGCCGGCCTGGCTCTTTTAATTATTGCATTGGCCATTATTTGGCTTGGCATTTTGCCTTCAGGTATAATTGAGCTAATTACCAGGTCTACTTTTTAGCATATAACCCAATTAATAATTGATTAGGGATTCTATTGCATTTGATGAATGAAATAGGAATGCTTTGGCTTTATAGATTACTGATTTCAATTTTACTTTCCTGGATGGATTTTCCAGAATTGTACAGTATAGAATCTATTCCATAAAAAGCTGAGCCTTGAGCTGTTAAACTTAACTTTCATTATATATTTATTATCTGATACCGATTTGTATTTATAATAGATACACAAAAAGGCAATCTATAATAAAGTGCTTTAGCATATCGAAATATGAAAATTTTAAAAATCTACCTCATTGTTCAGTATTTGTTAACCTCACAATTATTGTTCGCTCAGAAAAGTATTCAAGTCGCTTCTCCAAGTGGAGCAATTAAGTTTGAGTTGAAATTGATAAATGAGTCTCCCGAGTATAGTATAAAATTTGACAAACATATATTAATTGAGCATTCTCCTTTAAGCCTTGAATTTGAGAATGGATTATTTTATAAAAATCTAAAGATAAACAAACCCTCCTATCAAACTTTAACAGATCATTACCAGCTAATAGTAGGTAAGGCAAAAAATATAATTAGCCATTGCAATGAAGTTGTTATCCCCTTTGAAGAAAAGACAGCTCCTAATCGAAAAATTAACCTGGTAGTGCGTGCATTTGATGATGGGATTGCATTCAGATATGAATTTCCTGAACATGCAAATCAAAAAACATTTACCTTATTTGATGAGAGAACCACTTTTAACGTTGTCGGTAATCCGAAAGTCCTGACGCTTTACCTGCCATCCTATCAAACCTCACATGAAGGCATATATAGCCATATTGACTATCAGCAAGTGAATGAAAAGAATCTGATGGATATGCCAACTTTATTTGAATATCCTGATCACGTATTCATGGCAATTACGGAAGCAGCTGTACGTGATTATGCTGGAATGTATTTGTGGAAGGAAGATGGAATGCTCAGAGGTAAACTTTCTCCCAAATTAGGCCAGGAAAAAATAAAAGTGGAAGCGACTTTACCACATCATTCTCCATGGCGCGTTTTGATGATAAGCAATCGAGTGGGAGATTTAATCGAATCAAATATCCTGACCAATCTCAATGAACCAAGTAAAATCGAAGACACATCTTGGATCAAACCTGGAAAAACAACTTTTACCTGGTGGAATGGCAATATAGTTCCAGACACTGTGTTTTCACCTGGCAATAATTTCAACACCAATAAATATTATATCGACTTTGCCGCCAGAAATAATCTTCAATATCATTCTATTTATGGCTATGCAGAACAACCCTGGTATGTTGATGACGGTTTTGATTTTGGATCTCCAGGGCCCAATGCCGATGTAACCAAATCGATCAAACCACTGGACATGAAATATATTTGTGATTATGCCAAAAGCCAAGGTGTTGGTATTCATGTTTGGGTAAATTGGAAAGCTTTGTATGCTCAACTGGATAAAGCCTTCGATCAGTTTGAAGCATGGGGAATTTCGGGGATGATGGTAGATTTTATGGATCGTGATGATCAAGAGATGATCAACATCCAGGAAGAGATATTAGATAAGGCGGCAAAGCATCATTTTTTCATTCAGTTTCATGGATCATCCAAACCTTCTGGAATGCACCGAACCTATCCCAATGAGTTTACCCGAGAGGGCACACTGAACTACGAAGTATATAAATGGGATACAATCATTAATGCCAACCATGATATTTCGATACCTTTTACCCGTTTATTGGCGGGGGCAACAGATTACCATTTGGGTGGTTTCAGATCGAAGACTCAATCTCAGTTTAAAATTCATTTTACCAATCCGTATGTTACCAGTACCAGATGTCATATGTTGGCAATGTATGTGGTTTTAGAAAGCTACCTGGATATGGTTTGTGATACGCCTCCATCGTATGAAGGACAACCGGGATTTGAGTTTATTAAGGAACTACCAAGTATCTGGGATGAGACCAAAGTACTCAATGCCTCAGTAAATGAATTTGTTACCATCGCTAGAAAAAAGGATGGCGCTTGGTATGTTGGGGCATTGAACGATAGCAAGGCTAGGAATTTAGAAATACCACTCGCATTTTTGGGAACAGGCACTTTCTTTGCCACCATTTATACTGATGGAAAAGAAGTGAATATCAATCCAAATCAGCTAAACATTGAAACCAAAATAGTAACATCGGCTGATACTATTATTTTGCCATTAGCATCTAATGGAGGATCAGTGATACGAATTAAACCCGACTAGCTTAAATATTAATTGCTCGCTTAATAAGAATTATTTGCTAACAATAAGAGACCTGTTCCGAGTTATAACTTTTTCTCATTC
>JAHEMV010000115.1 GCA_024643455.1 Cytophagales bacterium | reverse complement strand
AGAACTGGATAAATTAAAACTCCCTGCAGGAGTGGAAAAATTTTACTGGAAAGAACAAAATATGTATTTTGGCGGCGTCCATGCTGTTTTTATAGATGAAAAAGGCGGATTATCCGGGGCTGGTGATCGCAGACGAGCTGGATGTGTAATTAATGTATTTTAAATGAATCAATACAGATATTCTATCGCACTTATTTTACTGTTCATTTTTTCTTCCTGTTCAGATGAGCAACAACCTCATATCCCCAATCGTCAGGGAGTCGTTGCAGAACATGCGATGGTGGTTAGTGCCCATCCTTTGGCGACACAAGTTGGGTTTGAAATCCTTAAAAATGGTGGGAACGCAATTGATGCTGCAGTAGCAGTTCACTTTGCATTGGCAGTGGTATTTCCAGCAGCCGGAAATATTGGAGGAGGGGGATTTATGGTTTACAGAACCAAGGATGGAAAATATTATACGTTGGATTACAGAGAAAAAGCTCCAAACCTTGCTGGGCGAGATATGTATCTTGATGAAAATGGTGAGGTAAGCAATCAAAAAAGCACATTGGGACATTTAGCCTCTGGCGTACCGGGTTCAGTTGACGGAATGGCCACAGTGCATGAAAAATTCGGTCAAAAACCATGGAAGGAAATCCTTCACCCTGCAATAGATCTGGCAAAAAATGGTTTTCTTTTGACAGAAAAAGAGGCCTCGGCATTGAATAATTCTCAGGAACCATTTATAACCTACAATACCGTTTTACCGGAAAACATCATAAGGGATTCATGGCAACCTGGTGATACTATTTTTTATAAAGATCTTGCTTCTACACTAGAACGAATTGCTGAAAAAGGACGAGAAGGGTTTTATGGTGGTGAAACAGCCCGATTAATTGTAGAAGAAATGAACCGTGGACAAGGACTAATTTCTTATGATGATCTGCAAAACTATCATTCTGTATGGCGGGAGCCTATTTCCTTTAATTACAAAAAATACACCATGACATCCATGGGCCCGCCATCCAGCGGAGGCATTGCACTGGCCCAATTATTTATGATGATAAATAATTTTCCTTTACATCAATGGGGCATAAATAATCCTAATACCATCCACGCTATGGCAGAATCAGAAAAAATGGTATTTGCAGATCGGGCAAGTTATCTTGGTGATGAAGATTTTGTGGATGTTCCAGTGGGAAATCTCATGGATATTCAATACAACGATCAGCGTGCGGCCACTATAGATTTTAGTAAAGCACGCACCGCAGATGAAATCTTTGCAGGCACATTTGTTCCGGAACATGAAGAAACAACTCATTTTTCCATTGTCGACCAATACGGCAATGCCGTCTCCTCAACCACAACATTGAACGGAGGATTTGGAAATCATGTAGTCGTAGGTGGTGCTGGATTTTTTCTGAACAATGAAATGGATGATTTCTCAGCCAAACCTGGTTCCCCAAATATGTTTGGTTTGGTTGGAGGTGAAGCCAATGCCATTGCCCCGAACAAAAGGATGCTAAGCTCAATGACTCCAACTATTGTCGAAAAGGACGGCCAGCTATTTATGGTTGTTGGTACTCCCGGTGGATCTACTATTATTACTTCTGTTTTTCAAACCATACTCAATGTTGTTGAATTTGATTTGCATATGCAGGGATCAGTGGATTTTCCACGCTTTCATCATCAGTGGCGACCGGATAAAATTATCTATGAAACCGATAGATTTGATCCATTATTATATGAAAATTTAAAAAAATTGGGTCATCAATTTGTCGAGCGTTCATCAATTGGGCGAACAGATGCCATTTTAATTCTTGAAGATGGTCATCTTGAAGGTGCAGCAGATCCACGTGGCGATGATAGCGCTATAGGTTTTTAGGCATTTTCACATAATACTGAATCGATATTCTTCACAGATCATTGTGCTGACTTACAACATAAAGTAGTACTTTTGCGCCCATCTTATTAAAACTAAAAAATACTTTTTGAGATGAATGTTGATTTGATGAGAAAAATAGACAGACGGGTTGGTGTTCCACTCTGTTTTTTATTGAGCATTATCATATGGATTTCTGCTAAAATCAGGTTTATAAAAAAGAAAAATCCTGATCTCTCCAAAGCTTTATTTATCGAACTTTCTGAAATGGGCAGTGCCATTATTGTAGATCCTGCAATGCGCAAATTGAGAAGTGAAGGACCGACTGAGCTCTTTTTCGCTATTTTTGAAGACAACTTTAAAAGCCTTGAAATATTAAAAACCGTTCCGGAAGAAAACATTTTCAAAATGCGTTCCAATGGATTGGGATTGCTTGCTATTGATGTTATCCGCTTTATGTTTTGGTGTAGAAAACGTAAAATCAATACGGTAATAGACCTGGAATTATTTTCCCGATTTACTGCCCTGCTATGTGGTGTTAGTGGTGCCAGGTCAAGAATAGGGTTCGCTTCTCATCATGATGAAGGCCTATATCGCGGTAGCCTGATCAATTTTCCGGTTCGCTATAATCCTCATGTTCATGTATCTGTCAACTTCATGGCATTGATCAATACTGCCATGGGAAAACACGATACACCTTATGCTACTACTTCTGTTAGTTCCGAAGAACTAATATTAGCGAAAGCGAATGTAAGTACTGAAGACCAGGAAAAAGTAAGAAAAAAAATAAAAGATCTTTACCCTAAATGGAATGGTGAAAAGCTGGTTTTGCTCAATGTAAATGCTTCCGATTTATTGCCACAACGCCGATGGCTTCCTGATAATTTTGCAACAGTAGCGCGTCATTTGTTAGAAAAATTTGATGATGTTTTACTTATTGGCACTGGAGCACCTAAAGAACGGGATTATGTTCAGAATGTAGTAGATATGGTAGGTGATGAGCGATTTGTCAATTCTGCTGGTGTATTTAATTTTGATGAACTGGTCCCGTTGTACAGCATAAGTACCTTGATGCTGACCAATGATTCCGGTCCGGCTCATTTTGCTTCAGTCACCGATCTTAAAGTCTTTGTCATTTTTGGTCCTGAAACCCCTGCTTTATATTTACCGCTTGGAAATGCCGAGCCATTTTTCCTTGGCTTACCCTGCTCGCCGTGCGTAAGCGCTGCAAATCATCGAAAAACCTCATGTATTACCCGACCATGCATCACCGGCATCTCTCCAGACTGGATTAAAGGCAGATTAACTGAATATTTGAATGAAGAGCACTAAAATTTCGATTGGCAAATCCTGTTATTTTGCCTGGAACTATAAGTTGAATCGAAGACTAGATTACTATATAAAAAATTAGACGAAAGGCTGGTCTATTGCTGGGCTTGGAATTGAAAACCATTGCGGACCGTTTTTAGTGATGTAAACACAATCCTCCAGTCTGCATCCAAATTCTCCAATAATTGAAATATTGGGTTCAATACTAAAACACATTCCCGGTTCTATTAAACGTTGATTTCCCATAACGGCATTACCCCATTCATGCCCGTCCATACCTATTCCATGACCTGTTCTATGTGGCAAACCTGGCAATGTATATCCTGGTCCAAAACCAGAATCGGTCAATACTTTACGCGCTGCGGCATCGACTTCATGCAACGCTTTCCCAATCTTTGCGGATTCAAAACCTGCAGCTTGAGCTTTCTTTTCCAGGTTCCAAATTTCGATTTGCCTTTTTGTTGGTACAGCATCAAATACAATGGTTCTGCTTATGTCTGAATTGTACCCTTCTACAGTACACCCACAGTCAACTAATACAATATCTCCTTTTTTTAATCTTTGCGGTTTAATGCTGCCATGAGGAAAAGCAGATGCTTCACCAAAATTTGCCATAGCAAAATCATGTCGTGCTCCCATTCTCTGATGAGCTGATGCTACTGCACTGGAAAAATCTGATGGCGCACACCCTTCTTGTAAATGGAGAAAACCAATTTTAATCGCTTCAACGGTTATATCTGTTGCCTTTTGCATTAATGCAATTTCTGCATCTGATTTTATTATTCTGCAAGGAATAGTTACACTATCTCCGCTTACATAATTCAATTGTGGTGTTTCTCTTTTTATACCATCAAAAATAAAAAACCGTAATTGCTCTTCAATGCCAATCGTTCCAGAAGTTATCCCTGCCTCTTTTAAGGCCAGTGCCACCTGTTTATAGGGACTTTCATCTTCCTGCCAGGGGTACACTTTTTTACCAATAGTTATAATTTCCTGTAAGCGCTCAACTTCAAATGCCGGGCAAATATATATGACATCACCTGCCACTGGAATTATTGTTAACATTGGCCTTTCACTTGGCCACCAACTGATCCCGGTAAAATATTTTAGTGAAGTGCCCGCATCTAACAACAAAGCATCAATGTGGTTTTCTGCCATTAATTGCTGTGCCTTTTTCACCCTGACTTTCCTTTCTTCCGAAGATATAGGAACAACATCATTGGTCATCAGCTGGATCGAATCCATCTCCTCTTTTTGAGTATTCATGGTTTTGGAAGTACATGAACCCAATCCTAAAAGTGAAGCTGCTCCTACCCCTATTGTAGATTTATTAATAAAGTCTCTTCTTTCCATTTGATTGTACTCCTATATCATTCTACTTTAATTGAATAGATAAACCTTACAATATATCAACAAATAGGTAGATTCATAATTAGTATGGTCTAAATTATCCGGTATACTATATATTGAAAAATCCATGCTTACTCATCAGATGAAGGCACAAACTGGGCACTTAGGTCTGGATCGGCCATATCCTTGTCTAGCGGGAACATTGGCCGGTCGATTCGTTTGTACCCCAGTCTTTCCAGATCCTGATCAACTCCACCTGGTGTCAAAGCCATAATCCAATCGGCCCGCATATTGTATAACTCGGGTACCAGATACCCAATTTTCACTACGACAATATCAGAATCTCTCGGATTCAATCCCAAATTGGTGAAATCTTTCTCATAATGATAAGGTTTACGCTTTTTAGTCACAATGACGTGTACACTTCCAACTTTTACAACCACTTCTGTTTCAGCATATTTATCACCTTGTACTATAGCTTCAATCGTGCCCACTAAGTGAATTGGAGGTGCATATCGATTGTCAATAGCAGCGCCAGCCATAGCATCCACCGTGCCGCCAACTCCAACTTCCATGGCTTTTTCAACTAATTCCGGCCCTGGAATAGAAGCATAGATCAATGAAGGTCCCGTTGCCGTTTTAAATTCAGGACGAGCCAGAATCTCCTGCAAAGTCCAGGTAACATCGCCAGCTCCACCAGCAGTCGGGTTGTCTCCCATGTCGCTGATTAAGAATGGATGCTTCTCATTTGCTATGGCCATATCTAAACTTTCCTTAAGCGTCGCTACGGGTGCAACAAATTCAAATTGTGACCGCACCTCCCAAAATCGATTCGCCAACTGTTCAGCAGCTTTACCTACTTTTTCCTTATCATCTCCTGTCACCATCACTACCGCATGATTCCGTGGTTCATCTGCCCAGGCATATCCTATCCAGATTGCCGCATCAATAATCCCTTCCTGATGCGTCAGAGGATCTACCTGGGCATAAAGACTTTTTCCCGGTTCGATGCGTGTACTGGTTTTTTCTCCTGGCAGTAAAATTGGAACAGGAATCCATGCTTTAAAGGTTGGTTTTCCCTTACCACTTTCGATCCTGGAAAGCAAATTATCCACAGTACGCTTTTTTGACTCTATGGCATCCTCGTGAGGTGCCATTCGATAGCACGTAATGAGATCGGTATTTTGCGCCAATCTCCATGAAACATTTCCATGCAAATCCATGGAAGTAGAAATTATGGTCTTTTTACCAATTACTTCTCTAATTCTGACGATAAAATCCCCTTCCGGATCGTCGAGCCCGACAACACTCATTGCCCCATGTATATCAAAGAAAAGGCCATCATAAGGCAGGTTTTCTTTGAGCATATTCAGTGTCTTGTTGACTAGGGATTCGTAGGCTTCTCTTGTCACAATACCTCCGGGTAGGGCATGTCCGGTAATGGTCGGAAACCAGGTTGCCCTTTTACGATCGGCTGAATCTGGAGACAGAAATGGATAATCAGCTAAAATAGCATCCCCGGTTTTGGCGTGAAATGCTTCTTCAAGCGATTGTGCTGGTGAAAATGTACTGGATTCTATGGCAATTCCTGCGATGGCTATTCGTGGAAATGGCTTACTTTTTTGCCCGGATTGGCTGCATCCAAAGACAAAACCTATTGAGATTAAAATAATGAGTATTTGTTTCATATTATATCTAAAAGTTAATTTTTGATCTAATTTCTTCTGAATTGCTTTTCCTTTATTTTATAAATAAAAAGTCGAATCCCAACACGCGAATTTAGGTATTGAAACTGATCAATTATGTATCAATTTTAAATATTACAGAATTTTTAAAACTTAGGGTAATATTAGGTTTAGAATTAAAATTTATTTCACTCTCCGCCAGGAAACTCGATATTCTTCATGTAAAAAATACTTCTAACTTCGTTATTTCATTATTTAATCAATTGATCTAATATCAATCAATTCATTCAAATTTTATTTTCAGCATCATGAGACTGTTCGATTTTTTTATTAAGCAAATCTACCGTGAGGTTATGGTTTTCACTTAGGACATTCGTAATTCTGGTTAAAACAATATCCAATTCCCTGGAGGAATTTACTAATAAATCAATCAGATAATGATCCTTAATATTTATTTCCCTTGAAATAAGGTCGGTTAGACCCAAAATACGAGCAAGAGGAGCTCGGACAAGATGTGAATTGATGAAACCATACTCCACCAGTTTTTTGTTTCTTTCTTCTAAATCCAGTGTTCTTTTTTTCACCATGGACTCCAAATTTTCATTAATAGATCGTATTTCACCTGATTGTCTTGCAAGTTCATTGTTCTTCTGCTGAAGGGAAGAGAGCAAGCGTTTAATTTCCTCACTCTGTTTATACATAGAGATAAAATCCGCAAGAGACTGGATAAAAATGCCATCTTCAGGGTTCCATATTTTGGTATTGTGCTGGTTTTCACAACATATAACTCCAATTATCTTGTCATTAAAAACAATAGGACAATCCAGCATTGAATAAATATCAAGAGGTACCAAATAAGAATCTTTGAATTCTTTGGTATCGACATGGAATCTTGCCTGATCGGCAATTATAAATGGTTTATTTTTTAATGCATAGAAGTATTTTGGGAAGTCTTTTTGGTACAAATGAACTTGTTCATCGGTTGATCCATCCTTTTCAAATAAATATTTACGGGTTAAAGTCATATCATCATCACCAAGCTCCCATATACTTACCCTGTTTACAACTAATTTTTTTGATAGCGTTGTGCACATGAGTTTATAGAGCTTCACTTCATCTCCCTCAAGTTTACGATATTCCTTGGCTGCATTAAGAATTGCATATTGATATCTGATTAACCGTTCCTTACTGTTTACTGATTTTGCTATTAATTTTTCATTGATTATTTCATTCTTTTCCGAAGCCGATTTGAGTAATGTCACCAGGCCCAGGATCAATATATATGAAAGAATGATGATCACATTGGAAAAATAATAATGGCTACCCTGATTTATTGCTGATTTAAATTCTAATCCGAATAATAAGTGGATGGGATCAAAAAAAATGATAATTAAAACTGAAACTAAAAAACAAAAAAGCATTGGAAGTACCTCATCAATAGTAAACAAAATCGCAGGTAAAATGGAAACTGCAATAATCATGATTCGATAATTAAAATAATCATACTCATGATTCAATGCATCAATATTTTGACTTTTGGCATAAAGAGAAGTGATCAATAAAGAAAGAGAAATTGAAATACTCAACCAATACCTACTGAATTTTACAAAGCCGGCTTTATTTATAAGGATTGTGAAGAGTGACAATATTCCTCCTATCAAAATTGCAAAAGCTTCTGCATTGAATGGGTATAGAATCAAGTAAGCCACTTCGAGTAAAAGACTTAGCAAGAAAAGAAAAAAAGCAATTTGATTTGAATAGTTTATTCTACGTTTCAGAGCAGGAGATTCTCCAAAGGAAGTCCCCAAATTAAATACCCAAAACGCATATTTTAACATGTTATTTTAGTTTATGAAATCGCAAAATAGTTTTTTATTATTAAAATAAGCACTGACAAGCAAAAATGTTAAGTAGATATATCCTTTTTAATATAATTCATAGCAATGAATGTATTTATCAGAAAAAACTAAAGCTATTCAATGGGTTCAAGGATATTGAAGATTTTTTTATAATGAGTTATATAATCAAAAAGGATTTATATTGTCTTAAATTAATTTTTTTTCAACCTACCATTGTATTTTATCATTTGATATTCTAACATATTTATAAATGACAATTTGCATATTTTGTTTGCAATAAGATTATAATTATTTATCAGCACCAAGTTATTTTTTCAATATTCGTCTGTAATTTCCCGCATCGTAACCAATCCTTTAAGACATGATAAGCAAGCACATTTTCAATGGTAAATTCACCTTCATACTGGCATTCATAATTATATTTTCGATGTGCCAGACCAAGAAAGTCACTTCACCCTGGATCGCCTTCCCTCCTGCTTTTGATTCATACCTGAAAATTGATACCACAGGAAAAACAATTTTACCGAATGGAAGAATTATTCAACCTGCAGGAAAAACAATACGCACCGCACCGCACCCGTATGGACTTACGCTAAGCAATGATGGGAATATCGCAGTTACAGCTAACTCTGGAACCAATCCTTTGTCCATCACCATCATTCGAAATATCCTTTCAGACCATCCGGAAATACAACAAGTGCCACCTGGTCCAGCTACCGAGGAAGGCATTCTGGCTTCTGTTTTCATGGGATTAGCCATTAGTCCCGACAATCAAACAATTTACGTCTCAGGTGGTCAGGAAAATAAAATTTATATGTTTTCAGCTTATTCTGGAGAAAAACTGGATTCAATTGATTGCAGTTTCCAGGATGAAAAGGTCGATTATAGGCATGGATATTTGGGTGATTTAGTATTGACCAAAGATGGTTCGGTAATCTATGTGGTAGATCAAATTAATTTTCGGGTGGTAGTATTGGACACAAAACGAAAAACGATCCTTCACAACATTCCAGTTGGCAGGTATCCATTTGGTATTGTACTCTCTCCTGATGAACAAAAGGTATATGTCGCCAATGTGGGCATGTATGAATACAAACCGATACCCGGGCTTACAGATGAAAATGTAAAAGAAAAAGCATTGAAGTTCCCTGCTTTTGGTTATGGGACGAAGGAAGCAGAGGAAGGCATTCATAACGATAGCACAGATATCCCCGGACTGGGTCCACAAAATACAATTGAGTCTTTTTCTGTATTTACAATTGATATTTCAGACAAAAACAATCCTAATGTTACCGCTAAAAACAAAACCGGAAACCTTGTTGGGTCAATGGTCGATGGTGTTCCTGCCGTTGGTGGTTCAAGTCCAAA
This sequence comes from Cytophagales bacterium, assembly GCA_024643455.1. Lineage (GTDB taxonomy): Bacteria > Bacteroidota > Bacteroidia > Cytophagales > Cyclobacteriaceae > JAAUQL01. The sequence continues at coordinate 2,377 of JAHEMV010000115.1, read as the reverse complement.
TTCACTGGCAGCGACGGACAATTATGTATTTGTAAGCAATGGAAATAATGACAATATCTCGGTTATTGATATCCGAAAAGATAGCATCATTCACCATATTTATTTAAAACCTGATGATCGAATAAAAAATTTCAGGGGAATAATCCCTTTTGGATTGGATATTTCACCTGATCAAAAAAGACTTTATGTGGCTGAGGCAGGCATCAATGCTGTCGCTATAATTGATATCCCAACCATGGAAGTAATTGGGCATATTCCCACGGCTTGGTTTCCTGCTAAAGTAAAGGCTTCTCGTGATGGAAAAAAACTAATCGTTACTAGTGCCAAAGGATATGGCAGTGGCCCAAATGGAGGCCCAGATTTCAACAAAATACCCCGAGGCAGCTACATTGGCAATCTGATGCTAGGCGCTGTATCTGTTATTGATATTCCTGATGAAAATGCCTTAAAATCCATGACTAAACAAGTCATCGACAACAATTTCAAGTTTGCCCAAGCCAATGATGCCATTTTTGAAAATAGAAAAAAAAATCCCATACCGCTTTTCCCGGGTGAAAAGGAATCACCCATTAAACATATCGTGTTTATTTCGAAAGAAAACAGAACCTATGACGAAATATTTGGGCAAATAAAACAAGCCAAAGGCGAACCATCATTGGCCCGATACGGACATTCTGCATCATTTTTGAATCACAATCGAACTGACACTGTTCGTGATGCCACGGTAATGCCCAATCATCTGAAACTGGCTAGCGAATTTGCGTTTTCAGATAATTTTTATGTCGATTCCGATCATTCTGCTGATGGACATCGCTGGTTAGTCAACACCTATCCTAATGAATGGGTAGAGACATCCACTTCAGCCAGCTACGGTGGAAATAGAACTTTCAGAAAGGATTCAAAAGCTCCTGGTGTTTATGCCATGAATGGTTCCGCAGGGGCCATTTATCCTGAAGACTATAATGAAGCAGGTTCGATGTGGGATCATCTGGAACGAAATGAGATTAATTTTTTCAATTTCGGATTCAGCATTATGTTTGAACCCGCTTCCTATGATCCATCTTATAAATATGAAGGCATTCGCCTTATCGCCAATTATCCAGTGCCTCAACCACTGATGCATCGGACATCCAGGATGTATCCGACATACAACACAGCCATCCCTGATCAATTCCGGGTTGATCAGTTTATTAGAGAATTTGAAATGAAATGGGCTGATAGTACGAGTTTGCCTTCTATGATTACTGTGATCATCCCCAATGACCATGGTGCTGATGATCGACCAGAAGCTGGCTATCCTTTCCGCGAAAGTTATATGGCAGACAATGACTTAGCTGTTGGTCGGATTGTAGAATTTTTAACGCATACCAAATACTGGAAAAATATGATGATTGTAATCACGGAAGATGATTCTCAGAACGGAGTGGATCACATCGATGCTCACCGAAGTATATTAATGGTCATAAGTCCATGGGTAAAACGCAATTATGTGAGTACAATGCATTACAGTTTTGGAAGCATTTTTAAGACGTTTTGGAATGTTCTTGGTGTTCCTTACCTAAATCAATACGATGCAGCGGCCATGGATTTTGGAGACTTTTTTATGGATAAGCCTGACCTTACTCCTTACCAGGCTATACCTGTCGATACGAAAATTTTTAACCCACAAAAAGCCCTGGATCCATTTGACGAACATTTTGACTGGCACGCACTTGAGGATTCTCCAGAATTGGATAATGTTCAGGATTTTATTGATGACAGTAAAGAAAAGGATGAGTACAGACTGGAGGATTTAGAACAATCTAATGATGCATTTTGAGATTGATCAATCCTATAAAACCATCGATCTCAACTATTAATTGATCCGCTAAAAAATGTATTTGATTTGGATGCTAAAACCAAATTCATTTTCAATTTTAACTTAACTTGTTTTCGAATAAATCTGAAGCCTATTTTAAATTTTTTCTTATTAAAATTACCTTTACGCTAAAATCAAATGTAACATGAAACATATACTTCTAGTCATCATTTTTTGTTCCGTTTTTGTTTTCAGTTATGGACAAAAAAAGGTCTATTCCACTTCAGAATTGGAAATGGTTTTTTCGTGGGCAAACGTTCAGATCGATGGTGTAGATGCCAACTCTGTACTTCGCTTTACACCCTTTTTCAACTATCAGAATTTCGTGAATTTTGATCGATCAGAATCTTTTGGACTATATACCGGCTTTGGTGTCAGAAACGTAGGTTTTATATACGATGTACCCGGAACCAACGTTCGTAAAAAAGCCAGAAATTACTATATCGGCATACCTGTAGGATTTAAATTTGGCAAACTCGACAAAACATATTTTTATGGTGGATATGAATTGGAATTACC
>JAHEMV010000587.1 GCA_024643455.1 Cytophagales bacterium | reverse complement strand
TAATGACCGTCGAGTGAATCCCATCTGTAGCATCCCAGGTGAATTTGTGAAAACGAACGCCATTGAATCCAAAGTGAGCGAGGAAATCAGCCCATTTAGTTGCATCTTCCGGTTTCATAAGAGGGAGATGACTTCCCAAATTTGTCCCCCAAAATTTAACAGGTGTGCCATCCTCAAAAACAAATTGGTCTCCTTTCATCAAAACAAAACCATGCTTTCCCGCAGGCTTATCTAGCCAGCTATCAAGGCCAATCTCAGTATCTTCAATTTCATGGGATGGCTGAAATACAAACCATTCGGGTTCATTCTGGGCACCGGCATCATTTATTTGAAACAATACCATGATCAGGAGGCATAAACTCTTAAAGTATCTCATTTTATTATTCTTTGATTTTTCATACAATTACAAATGGATCGTTTTATTCAATTACAAATTTGTTTGCTCCTCCTGAGATTGGAAACGTGTTTCCCCTAAAAATAAAATCCCCATCCACCTGATCCGGCAAGTTGATCATACAATTAAACTTGCCATTTTTCTCTTTGATAAATGATACAGAAATATCACCTGATGGGTGAACAACTCTCCCGATGACTTGTGTAAGTGTCCCGAGCTGTGGCTCAATTTCTACGGTCTTAAAACCTGGTGAACTGGATTTTATGCCACATGTGATATTCAAAAAATCAAACATTGGATGCGCTGACCAGGCATGGCAGTCTGACCGGCTTTCAATGCCATGCTCCGGAAATGTTGTAAATCCATTATCCAAAAACAGCTGCCATTTATCCATCTGATCTATCACCTCATCGCCATAACCTGCTTTTTTCAAAGCCTGAAATACGTAAAAATTGAAATAAAGAGTGGCCTGAATTAAAGAAGAATCTGTCATGATTCTTTCAGCGACCAGAGATTGTGTTTGTTCATCAAACATGTTGGCCGATATTGCCAGACTGTTCGTGTGTTGAGAAAACATCCCGCCACCAGGCGTTTCAGCAATCAGCTGCTTTTCGCTACTGAAACAATGCATGAGTGTACGCTCTTTTATGGATGCGGCAAGTTCACGATACTGCTCCATCTCACAAGGGTACCCGAAGTGCTCCATTATTTCGGCTGCCAAATCAAGTGTTTGTGCCAGCAAAATGGATATATGTGCCGAACCACCTTCACTCACGCCCGGGGGCGATCCATTTATAAATTTTGTCCCACCATCAATGTGGTTCCAGAAGGGCAACGGACCAAGCATTCCATTTTCGGCACGCTTGCTTATAAACCAGTCCAGTATAAACTTAATGCCAGGGATATATTGTTTCACAAACTGATCATCATCACGTAGCATAAAATAATCGTGAATCATGCCTATAAATATGAGAGAGAAGGGAGGTATAATCTGTACACCTCCGGCAGGATGGTTGCTCTTAGTCAGTCCCATCGATTGCATCGAGCCATATAGCTGACGGATGGCATTTTTTACCAACCGATCATCACCTGCCACATACATGGAAATCAGTGCCTGAATGCGTGTATCTCCGATATACTGCAATTGCTCATAGTACGGACAGTCCATGTAGGTCTCCAGGCCGCACAACCTTACTGTGTGCCAGGATGTATCCCATATCTTTTGCAGGTCCTCATTATCAGATTCAAAACTGCCCTGCTGTTCGAATGGGTAAGCTGTAAACAGATTTTGAAACCCTATAATCGATAGCCCTTCTCCCCTGGTATCAATGGTGATTTTAGCATAACGAAATACCCTGATCCACAGCGGCTCAAAGATCCTGTTACCTCCATCGGGCATAAAGACATCATAATACCCTTTCATTTCTTTCCCTGACCACTCGGATCTGTTTCCCTTCATTCCTTTGGGGTCGAAGAGTGCCTCCTGATACTGAATTTTGATGCTGCTGCCTGCTCCACCTGATACGGACAACTGCGGAAAGCCCATGGTCAACACACGGTTGTCCAACAGTATTTCCACATGCTGATCAGGAGGTATAAATGTATTTAGCTGGCCGTCATAATCCTTTGGATTCAAACTTACTCCCTTTGCAATCAGCAGAGCAGGAATATTTTCCAGTTTCTGCTCCATGACTGGAATGTCGCGTTCTTTTAGTTTCCACGTAGTTCCTATCCAGGTATCAAGACCATTGTGATTGCCCTGGCCCAGCTCCCTGGCACGTTGCCATGAAGTGTCATCAAATTCCAGTTGTTCCCAATCCCACGGATGTCGTACACCATCAATGCTATCTGTAGCTCCGGCTATATAACCGCCTCCGGCAATTTCTCGATTGATAGGGATTGCAAAATATCCCTCGTCTCTGGTGACCAGCCATGAATCATCGGTATTGGCTACATTTTCCTGTGCCGATGCTCCCTGGAGAATGAAGGCAGTTTGATGCGAAACCTGCCTCGCCCCTGCCGAAGAGCCTCGGTTCCACACCTGTGCAGCGATGACATTATCCCCCTTTTGTAAATAAGGCGCTATGTCTGTTGTTTCGTAATTCCAGTTATTGAGATCACCTACTGCCGGTCCCCAAGACACTAATTGCCCATTGACAAAGAGCCGGTATCTGTTATCAGCAGAGATATGGACGACGAATTGACCTGGCTGATGAGGTAGCGAAAGCTGTTTTCTGAAATAAAACACTCCCTCATCGGGTGTTGTTACCGGGCCTATCCAATTGGCAAAGGCCTTGTCTCCCAATTGATTAGGATGGCTGATAAATGGTTTTGATTGTGCGAACAAGCCCAATGGAATAATGACAAATGCAAACACAAGAATATACTTTCCAACAAGATTATCCACCACATCAATCCGGTATGGGTGCTTTTTAAGGTAAATAAAGCGTATCATAAACGCTATAAATTTTAGTCGTAGCTTATCATCCATTTTGCTAATCTGATTGAAGTTCAAGAGTAATTTTAGAAGTTGACTCCAATTTTAACCAGACTATTAAGTCGGTGCCATTCATTCCCTTTTGATGGCCAAACCTGAAATCTTTTCCCCTTCTAATCTCTTTGCCATCAAGCATGATCTTGGCTTCTGAATCACCCCAATTTTTTATTATAAATGATGGGTTCAGGATTGGCGAATGCTCACTTCCTTCCAGGATCAATTTTACTTCAGGTATGTCTTTTACATTATTTGGAACAATGATATATGCTC
>JAHEMV010000114.1 GCA_024643455.1 Cytophagales bacterium | reverse complement strand
GCAAAAACGTTAACGTATAATCCTATGGATCGATTTGATCTTGATCAAATTGTTCCAACGGAGTACGATTCCCTATTTAGAAAGACACAAATTCATGGGAAAGTCCATGATGAGGGTGCAGCCATGATGGCTGGTGTTTCTTCCAATGCAGGGCTATTTGCAGATGCAAACGATCTGGGCAAACTTTTTCAAATGTATTGCAACTATGGAAGTTATGGTGGATATGAGTACCTGAATGAGGAAACGATCCGGGAATTTACCCGATGTCAGTATCCTGAAAATGACAACCGCAGAGCATTGGGATTTGATCGGCCAATGCTAGAACCGACAGAAAACGGAAATACGGCTGTATCAGCAAGTCAATTGAGTTTTGGACATACAGGGTTTACCGGAACCTTTGCCTGGGCAGATCCTGAGTACAATTTGGTTTATATTTTTCTCTCCAATCGGGTATATCCTACACGTGAAAACACCAAGCTCTACGATATGAATGTCCGCACCAATATTCAACAGATAATTTATGATTCGATGAAATAGGCGGATACTTATATCCAGACTCCAAATGTTACATTGTTGAATTTTTAACTTGGGTCTAGCTTACTTTACTTTTCCCTCATAAGCCTCAATCACCTTATCCATAAAGGCATTGGTTTCCTCTTTGATCACCATTCTTGAAGGTTTTGCCTCAAACCATTCAACTGTTTTTCGTATGCCTTCCTTAAACGATATGGTCGCTTTGTAATCAGGCACAAAGGATTTGATTTTGGTGTTATCGAAAACCACACTATTGGCTTTATCACCAGTTAAGTTTCCTGTATGGAAATCATCGAACTTTGCAATAAAGTCGGAAGCAATATGGACCATTTTTGCTGGTTTCCCTGCAGCCAGGGCAATTGCTTCATAAATCTGATTCCATGTCAGGATCTCATCGGAGGTGATATGAAATGCATGACCGATGGCCTGCTGATGTCCGAGTAAACCTACAAATCCTTTGGCAAAATCAATGGAATGGGTTATTGTCCAAAGTGAAGTGCCATCGCCATGAACAATGATTTTTTTGCCTTTCCTTATGCGGTCGATAATAGTAAAGTCTTCCCAACTACCAATTGCCGCTGGAATCACTGTTTCATAAGTTAGAGAAGGGCGTACGATAGTCATGGGAAAATCATGCTTTCTATACAGATCATTAAGCAAATCTTCGCAGGCAATTTTATCCCTGCTGTACTGCCAAAATGGATTATTCAAAGGTGTTGATTCAGTAATTACCGGATGGCTGACTGGTTTTTGATATGCTGAAGCAGAACTGATGAACAGGTATTGATCGCATGTATTCTTAAATATGTCATAATCATTTTGGATGTCTTCTGGAGTAAAAGCAATGAAATTGGCAACTGCACCGAAGTGATGGTTTTTTAGTGCTTTTTTCACACCTTCTACGTCATGGATATCTGCAGTTATAGATTTTACCCCTTTTGGGAATTCCCGGTTTCCCCTGTTAAGATGGTAAACTTCCAATCCTTTTTCCAAAGCCAAACGAGTGCAAGCCCCGGAAATGTTACCTGTTCCTCCTATAAATAGTACTTTCATTGTATTTTAATATAATTAAGGATGCTAATTTAGTGAAAATGCAATAAGTGCATCGCCTTCTTTTGTTCCCAATTTTCCTCCTCCTGTCGCCAGTACAACAATATACTGTTTCCCATCGATTTCGAAAGTCGATGGAGTGGCATAAGCACCGAAGGGTAATTTTACTTCCCAAAGCAAGCTACCTGTTTTAGCATTAAAGGCGTGGAATAATTCATCTCTTGTAGCTCCGATAAAAACCAACGAACCTTTAGTGACTAAAGAACCACCAAAATTTTCTGTACCTGTCTGTGGTATTCCCTGCTTGGTAAGCTCCGGATAAGTACCAAGAGGAATTCGCCAGGCGATTTTTCCTGTATTCAAATCAAGGGCATTTAATGTTCCCCATGGCGGTTTTATTGCAGGGTATCCATCTTCATCAAGAAATCGATTGTATCCTTTCACAACAAAGTTTGGTTTGGTTTCAACGGGCAATCCCTCGTAGAATTTCCCTTCCACTTTTAGCAAATAGTCTGTCAACGCATCCAATTCCACAACATCGATATTCGGATTGGCAGGCATAGATCCCTGACCTTTAAGCAACAGCTCTGTAATTTGATCTTTATTGTATTTTAGTTCCAGGTGTTCAAGTGATGGTTGATTATCCATTCCCTTTCCTTCAAGTCCATGGCAGGCGCCACAATTTCTGCTCAGATAGATTCGCTCACCGGGATGCATTGGTTTTTTATTGGGATCATTTTTATTTACATCAATCATTTCGATATGCCAGGCAATTTCATTCGAATTGATAAACATCATGCTTTTAAAAGGATCTATGGCTGGTCCTCCCCAGTTTGCCCCTCCGTGCAAACCGTAATATACCATACCTTTTTCTGAAGGAGGATCAAATCGTTTTAAATCGGATCGTGAAAGTATATTTTGAGCCCAGATGTTTTTTTCAGTGGATAGTGAAGTACCGTCATTAATTGTTAATTCCTGTTTTGAAAAAGATTCTGGCCACAATACAAAGGGCTGCGAAATTGAAGCCATTTCACCAAACAATTCCGATTGCGGTACCCGGCGTTCTTCCACTTCAGATAGTAATTTTCCAGTAAGACGATTAAAAATAAACGTATTTCCTGTTTTGGTCACCTGAATAGCAGCTGGTACAACCTGGCCTTTTATCTTCAGATCTGCTAAAACAGGCGCACAAGGCACATCCATATCCCAAAGGTCGTGATGAATTACCTGGTAGTGCCAGATACGCTGGCCGGTATTAGCATTAAGTGCAACAACGCTATTGGAGAAAAGATGATCTCCCTGGTTATAAGGGCGGTAGAAATCTGCCTTTGGCTGTCCGGTTCCAAAAAACACCATGCCGTTTTCTTTATCCAATGATAGCCCTCCCCAGACATTAACTCCTGCACCGGTTTGCCAGAAATCCGGATCGCCATAAGAATAATATCCCCAGTCTTCTGGATGAGGAATAGTGTTAAATTTCCATACACGAGCACCAGTTTTTACATGATAAGCACTTACGTTGGATGCCGCAGCCCATGAAGAGCAACCGATAATTAGCAGGTCATTAAAGATTACAGGTGATCCAGATGAGATAAGTCCCATTTGATCGGCTGGCTTATGCTGATTTTGATTTAAGTCAATCTGACCTTGATTTCCGAAAGTCATAAAAGGCTGGCCAGTTTCGGCATGAATTGCATTTATAAAATTGCCTGATGAAAAAAATACTATTTTGTCCATGCCATCACTCCAATAGGCTACACCTCTGTTGATGTGCATAAACTCAGGGCGGTCATTTCGTTCAAAATCAGGTTTGTATTTCCATAGTTCTTTTCCTGTTTTTGGGTCTATTGCGATCAATTCCTGGAATCCAGTAGTAAAATAAAGCTTTCCATCCACCAGTATCGGATTGCATTGATTGTGCACCTTGGATCCCGAATGGTATTCCCATGCAATTTTTAATTCAGATACATTGGTTGTATCGATTTGATCGAGTTCAGAATAATGAGTTATACCATTATCTCCACCGGTAACACTCCATGTTCGGTATGGATTTTCAGTATTTTTATTATTGGGTTCACATGATAGTAAAACCGCAATAATAAATATGGATAAAAGTATGCGCATATATAATGGATCTCATTTTTGATGCAGTTTATAAAAAAATATTGATGTGCGCGTCCTTCTCTTTGCTGAATAGTAAAATTTGAATATTATTCAGTTTATGTTTTTCAATAAATTGGTTAATACCACTCTTTCATCAAAAAAATAATGCTGTTTGTTGCTGTATTTGATAAGAATAATTAATTCGTTTTGCAGCAAAAATTATATAAATTGTCAACGCAACATGGCATTATGATTTATAAATAAATAAAAACATGAAAGATAAATCCAGAAGAACATTTATTAAGACAACCAGTGCAGCCGCCCTCGGAGGAACCATGGCACTCAATATCGGATTTCCAAGATCCTCATTTGCTATAAACAGCGACACATTGAAAGTCGGGTTGATTGGTTGCGGTGGCCGGGGCACGGGAGCTGCTAATCAGGCATTAAGTGCAGATCCAAATGTTATTTTAACACACATGGCCGATATTTTTGAAGATAGAATGGAGCTATCGATCAATAGCCTAAAAGAACTTCATGGCGAACGAGTAAACGTGGATAAATCAAATAAGTTTGTTGGATTTGATGGCATGAAGAAAGTTATGGATTCGGACGTCGATGTAGTGATTCTCACAACTCCTCCATGTTATCGTCCTCAGCAATTGGAGATGGCGGTTGCCGCCGGGAAACATATTTTTTGTGAAAAACCCATGGCAATCGATGCGCCAGGAATAAAAAGAGTATTAGCAGCTGCAAAAATAGCCAAAGAGAAAAAATTATCCTTAGTATCAGGCTTTTGCTGGAGATATCATTTTCCAAAGCGAGAAACCTTTCAGAAAGTTTTAGATGGAGCAATTGGCAATGTAACTTCAGTATATAGTACCTATAATACGGGAGGACTATGGTTGCGCGATGTTGAACCGGATTGGTCACCTTTAAAGAAAAAAATGAGAAACTGGCTGTACTACAATTACCTATCTGGTGATCATATTGTTGAACAAGCGATTCACAGTATTGATATGGGATCATGGGCAATTGGAGATGCAAAGCCAATAAGTGCCACAGGTACTGGAGGACGTCAAAGTAGGATAGGGGATGAATACGGTAATATATTCGATCATTTTGGAATCGTTTATGAGTATGATAATGGAGTAAAATCCTTTCACTTTAGTCGCCAGCAAAAAGATTGTTCGAACAGCTATGGTGTTGAGGTAATGGGGGATAAAGGACAGGCAATTATCGATTGTATTCGCGGTAAACATACGATCACTGGTGCTGAAAATTGGCGATACAAAGGCGAAAGCAACGATATGTATCAGCAGGAACACAATGAATTATTTGCTTCAATACGAAATGGTAAACCAATGAATGATGGTGAGTGGATGGCCCAAAGTACCATGCTAGGGATTATGGGCAGGATGGTGGCCTACACAGGACAAACAATTACCTATGAGCAGGCACTCAACTCCACTGAAAAACTTGGCCCAGATACGCTTGATGATTCTACAGAATTTGCTGATCCACCAGTCGCACAACCAGGTATTACAAAATTTATATAAACAGAAGATTAAATGGATAGGAAAGATTTTATAAAAATTACAGCCACTGCTACTGCCGGAGCCATAATATCTCCGGGACTCATTGCAGGAAACCCAATGGCAACTAAGAATATGAAAATCAAGAAAAGTCTAAAGTACGGAATGATCGAAGAAGATCTTTCGGTTATGGATAAATTCAAGTTACTGAAAGATATCGGTTTTGACGGTGTAGAGCTGGACAGTCCGAATGATTTGAACATGAAAGAAGTACTGGATGCTAGGGATAAAACAGGGATTTTGCTTCCAGGCACCATAAACTCCGTACATTGGAAATCACCACTTTCTGATCCCGATCCATCTGTGCGTGCTTTATGTGTGGAATCCATGAAGACCGCTTTGAAAGACACAAAGGAATATGGTGGGAATACCGTATTGTTAGTTCCAGGAGTAGTCAATGAAAAAGTTTCTTATGATGATGCATACCGAAGATCCCAGGATGAAATAAAAAAATTAGTGCCATTTGCAGAGGAAGCAGGAGTAAAAATTGCTATCGAAAATGTGTGGAATAATTTTCTGATTAGTCCAATGGAAGCAGCACGGTATGTAGATGAAATAAATAGCGAAATGGTTGGCTGGTATTTTGATGTGGGAAATATTGTGCGTTATGGCTGGCCTGAGCAATGGATTAAAATACTCGACAAAAGAATTTTAAAAATTGATATAAAGGAATATAGTCGACAAAAGCAACGTGAAGAGGGCATATGGGCAGGATTTGAGGTTGAACTTACCAAAGGAGATTGCAATTGGTCGGTTGTTATGGATGCCTTGGAAAATATTAATTACAAGGGGGGGTGGGGTTCTGCCGAAGTGCCTGGAGGAGATCGAAAACGGCTTCAGGATATCTCTGAGTATATGGATATTATTTTTAAAAGTTAAATATTCATTTTTCAGGATTAAGTACTTTGATAATTAGTACCTAATGCGTGGAATCTGGAATTCCAAGCCAAAAACTCAAGATTATGCTTGATTTAGGATTTGTTAGCGCCATATTGGCTGAAAAGTCATTTGAAGAAGTGATTGACTTTGCTTCGCTCAATAAATTTAAATGTGTCGAAATCATGTGTTGGCCTAAGGGCAAAGCAGAGCGTCGGTATGCCGGAGTGACTCATATTGACGTGGATGATCTTAGTGAACAAAAAGTAAAACATATTCATGATTATTTAGCATCTAAAAATGTATATATATCAGGTTTGGGATATTATCCTAATCCACTTGATCCGAATGAGGAGCAATCCAAAATGTATTTTTCCCACATCAAAAAGGTAATTGATGCGGCTTCCTTATTGAAGATTCCAGTTGTAAATACGTTTATTGGTAGAGATCCGTCAAGAAATATTCAATATAATCTGAGTGCTTTTGCTGACAAATGGCCAGAGATTATACAGTATGCTGAGCGCCAGGGTATAAAGATAGGCATAGAAAATTGCCCGATGTTTTTCTCTAATGATGAATGGCCGGGAGGGAAAAATCTGGCAACTACACCTGCGATTTGGGATAAAATGTTTGACATTATACCCAATCAAAACTTTGGATTGAATTATGACCCTTCACACATGATTTGGCAGCATATGGATGAGATTAAGCCTATATATCAGTATAGTGGTCGTTTTCATCATATTCACCTTAAGGATGTCAAAGTGCATAAAGATAAACTGGATCGCGTTGGCATCATGGCCAATCCATTGGAATATCATACGCCAAAATTACCAGGATATGGAGATGTCCGCTGGGGAGAATTCTTTTCCGCACTGACCGAAGTTGGATATCGCGGGCCAACTTGTATCGAAGTTGAGGACAGAGCTTTTGAACATTCAGAATCTGATATCATCACGTCGATACTTACAAGCCGGAATTTCCTAAGTCAGTATTTAGTTTTGTGAATGCCAGATTAAGTTTAACTAATTAATCATTATTTGACCATGTCGGCTGGATTGTTACAATTGGGTTTGAATACAAAACTAAAAGAACAATTCGAATCTGAAAACATCGATCTTTCAAAATTAGCGAGAGTTATTCGTGAGCACAAAGAGCTTTATGTAATTCAGAATCCTGATGGACTTTTTAATGCTGAAATTACAGGGAATATGCGTTTTACCGCTGAGTCCAGGAAGGACTTTCCAGCAGTAGGAGATTGGGTTGAAGTCAGTATATTTGAAGGTGGGCAGGCTATTATTAATAAAATACTTCCCAGGTTTAGCGTTTTAGAGCGCCAATCAGTTGGTGCATATGGTGAAAAACAACTTATAGCTTCAAATATAAATACTGCTTTTATCGTCCAGGCGGTTGATCGGGATTTTAATCTGAATCGGTTGGAACGGTATTTTGTGATAGCGTATAATGGCGGGATTAAGCCTGTCGTTATTCTGAATAAATGTGATTTGATATCCCCAGATCAATTGCAAGAACTCAAAAAACAAATTGCTGACCGTTTAAAAGATGTTCTAATATTTATAACCAGTGCCTATTCTGCTCAAGGTTTGGAAGAGTTTAAGAATTTTTTGAAAAAAGGCCAAAACTATTGCTTTATTGGTTCTTCCGGTGTTGGAAAATCTACCCTAATTAATTACCTGATGGGTCAGGAATTGTTTGAAACAAAAGAAATCAGTGAGGCAACCAATAAAGGAAAGCACACTACCTCACACAGAGAATTGGTATTAATGCAAAATGGAAGCATTCTGATTGATACTCCCGGGATGAGGGAAATTGGCATGACTGAAATTAGTGCTGGAATGGGAATGACCTTTACGGACATTGTAGAATTAGCTAAAAAGTGTAAGTTCAATAACTGCAGTCATACGGATGAACCCGGTTGTCAGGTATTGGAGGCGATAGAAGAAGGTATAATCAGCTTTGAAGAATATGAAAATTATAAAAAATTAGGGCGACAAACCGAACATTTCCAAGCCACAATAGCAGAAAAGCGTAAGAAGGATAAACATTTTGGAAAGCTATACAAGCATATCATGAAGGAGAAAAAAAGAATGAAATAACGATTGTTAATGGCTAAAAATATGCATTCTGTATTCGTATTATGTTTGATTATTTTTTTGAATATTTCTATTGTTCAGGCACAGGATTTTTTCATTTTGCCCAATGGGCACTCACATAATGATTACACAAGAGAAAAGCCTTTATATGATGCCTTGAAATATGGTTTTCCAAGTATTGAAGCCGATGTATTTCTTTTTGATAATCGAATGGTTGTAACACACGATGAAACAAAGCTAATTGAAAAACCAACACTTGAAGAATTGTATCTGAACCCGTTACGAAAAATTATCGCAGAAAATGATGGAACGGTTTTTAAAAACGATAGCACACAGTTGATTTTAATGGTTGATTTAAAATCTGACAAGACAACAACGTATATTGGATTAAAAAAGATATTTTCAAATTACCTGGATATAATTGAGTGGTATGACCATGATACGGTAAAATGGGGCCCTATAAAAATACTTCTTACTGGTGGGCCTCCTATAGAACGTATTGAAAAAGAGGAAGTCAGATTCGTTTCAGTTGATGGGGCAATAGATCAGTGGTCTATGAATTATCCGTTAAATCTGATGCCAAGGGCAAGTACGAATTACCGCGATTATTTCAAATGGTATGGTAAAGGAGATATGCCTCAAACTGAAGAACAGGAATTGAAGAGGTTAATTTCCAAAGCACATCAAGCCGGAAGAAAAGTTCGGTTTTGGGCATGTCCAAATACAATTGAAGTATGGGAAAAACTTCTTGACGAAGGTGCTGATTGGATTAATGTAGATGATTTGAAAGGTTTTAATGAATTTTATATAAAACGAATCGGTCAACATTAGCATCTAGTTCGATGGCATAATTAAACTCCTCAATTGACTTCCTGTAAGCGCTCCAAATCCACCAGCAAGTCCTCCTATTATCGATGTAATCAGAATTATCAATCCAGAATTTGGTAACGAAAATATGGCAGCCACTTTATCCGTTAGTATAGAATCTGTTGAAAAATCAGAATACATAGCAGCAATAAACCAAAGCAATGCAATTCCCAAAAATCCACCAATAAAGGAAGAAATTCCATTGGAAGAAATGATAAAACTGATCAAAAATCCAGCAACGGCTACTGTCCACCAGGCGGCTGAAGTGGTTTGAAAAGAAAAAGCCAATACAGCGGTCAGGATTATTTTTATAAGTACTTTGAAAGTTTTCATTTATCAGAGTTTAATGTTTGTGAAAAAATGATCCGTTCGTTTGGTTTATTAGCATCTGTCAAAAAAAGTAGGTTGTAGTAGTTGCCACTAGCCCAGGAATCGACCATGTTATCGTAATATTTGCTGCCAGGATTACCGGATTGTCCACCTGGGTAATGTCCCCAGGCTTTTACACCTTTAGGGTCAAGTTCTACAATAATGCGCTCACTAGGGCCGTGGTTTTTTCCAACAGCATTAACCACATCACCTCCATTGCCTCCGGTATTCAAATTGTATCTGCCTAAGGGCATAATTCTAAGTTGATGACCTACAAATGTTGATTTATAAGATGACCAGGTCAGGGGCTTTATTTCACTTTTTAGTTGGGCTAATGTAGCCATCATTTGCCTGAAGGAAAGTATCGCCATTTCTTTGGCAGATTCTTTATCTTCAGTCTCTTTATTATCGAAAAAATACAGATTCGGACTTGTTTTCATGAGCTTGATGGTAGCATAATTGCTTGGATAGGCCAATGAAACATGTTGATCTCTTGATAATTTTATTTCGTCCCAAATACCGGCGTAAAGATTGTTAAACCAAATTTCATAATAAATAGGCTCTAATGCATCTGAATTAAAGAAAAAATCCCATGATTTTAGTTGGTCAATCATGTCCATTTCCAATGCTGATAGTGTAACTCCATGTAGCTGATCCAGCATCCATGGTAATGCTTCGGAAGCTTCTAAACTATAGTTGTCAAACTGAAGCTTGCTCAGATCATTTACAGTGATAGACGTGTCCTGTGCCAAAACCGCATTGATGCGCCTGTTGCGGTAAGCTTCATATCGGTCAGCGGTAACGTAATATGGATAAGTACTATCTGCTGGGTGTTGATTGGCAGATGCGACAAATCCTCTGTCAGGATTTTTTTGAAATGCATTTTGCTCATTGGGGATAAAAGCCGTCCAATTGTTGGAAGACTTAGTGCCATCCTTAATAAACTTACCTTCTTCAAAATTATTCAATGGGTATTTTCCCTGAACGCGTATGGCAATATCACCCTGAACTGAAGCAAATGCTATGTTTTGGGCAGGGGAAGTAAAATAATTCAAGGCACTCATATAATCCTCAAAGTTTTTTGCCCGGTTAATTTCATAAAACATATTAAAACCACTGGATGGATCATGGTCTATCCATCGCCTTGAATAGCCATTTTTTTGAGTTTCGGCATGATAGGACTGATCGTAGGTAACTGGTCCAAAATAAGTGTAAATGACCGTGTCATAAAAAATTTCTGCTCCACGAATATGGATCTCTTCAATCGTTTTAGAGGATGGAATATATTTGTTATCCAACAGATATTGGCTTCTGCTTTCATCTTTAAATTCTATTTTATACCAATCGACAAGGTCTCGTTGCGCATTGGTGAATCCCCAGGCAATGGAATCTGTAAAGCCAGTGATTACAAAAGGAATACCGGGAAGACTATGACCGAATACGTTCATATCGCTTGTTGATTGTTGCATATAAAACCATAATGAAGGCAGGTATAAACTCAAATGCATATCATTACAAAGCATGGGATGGCCTGTTGCTGATTTTTCAGCGCCTATCGCCCAGTTATTGCTACCATTATTTGTATCTTGTTTTTCGAGCAGGTCAATTGCAACGATTTGATTTTGTACATTATCGATATTTTCCTGCCCTTTTTTGATTGGCTCAAAATCCCATGAGTTGTTCCGATCGACTACCGCATCCTGGAAATTATCCACATCAGGGTAGATCAGGTCCAACAATTTCTTGCCATAAAGAGCACGGAAGTTGGTGTTTTCCATATCTCTTTCATTGGAATTGAGCATGTCAGCCATGTATTTATATAATAATCCGGATTTCAATACGGTCCATTGCTCTGGTTTGTAATCCAATAATTTATATTCAAAAGGATACTCAGCATATGAAAGTTGGTTGATATATGCATTTACTCCTTTGGCATATTCTTGAACAATTTCTAATGATCGTTCATCCAGGTTTTTGACAAAATTTTCAGCGCCGAATACCATCCCTTTTCTTCGCATACCTCGGTCCATATCCAGCGTTACCTCACCGACGATTTCGGATAATCGGCCTGCTGCTGCATGGGTTTGAAATTCCATCTGCCATAATCGATTGAATGCATGTACGTAGCCTGTAGTAAAATATAAGTCATCATCGTTAGCAGCAAAAATATGAGGGACAAGCATATCATCATATTGAATTTGAACTTCTTGTTTTAATCCATCTAACTTGAAGTGTGTCGGTATTTTTGGATTTGACTCAGCATTTGCCCAAAAACCTTGAAATGGATCCAGGAATTTTCCTAAGGGTGGGACAGGTCCAATTTTGATATTCAATACAAA
>JAHEMV010000586.1 GCA_024643455.1 Cytophagales bacterium | reverse complement strand
CAACTCTCCTTGTAAATTTTATGATCATATGATTTAGTATGACTTGCCTATATCAACGAAATCTCTTGATTTCAATGATGCTCCACCAATAAGGCCGCCGTCGATATCTTTTTGTGCAAATAGTTCATTCGCGTTTTTTGGATTGCAACTTCCACCGTAAAGGATTGAAACTCCCTCTGCAATATCTTTGCCATATTTGGAAGCAAGGTGTGCTCTGAGTTTTTCATGCATTTCCTGGGCTTGCTCTTTAGAGGCTGTAACACCGGTGCCAATAGCCCAAATTGGCTCATAGGCTATAACGAGTTTTTTGAAATCCTCTGCTGATAAATGGAAAAGGCTTTCAGTAAGTTGTCTGGTTACAAAATTGAAATGCTCCCCTTTTTCACGAATCGCCAGTGTTTCGCCACAACAGAAAATCGGCGTTAAGCCAGCTTCCAAAACAGTATTTACTTTTTTAGCAAGGAATGCATTGGACTCTCCGTAATACTCTCTTCGTTCGCTATGACCTAAAATAACATACTGAACACCAACAGATTTTAACATACCCACTGAAGTTTCACCGGTGAAAGCACCTTTCAGGTTATCATTACAGTTTTGTGCTCCTAAAAATACTTTTTCGGCATCACCAATAATTTTTGAAACACTACTCAAATGAATAAATGGAGTACATAAGATCATTTTTACATCGTCTTTCAATTCATCCGACACCATATTCACTATTTCTGAAGCGAGACTAATGCCTTCTTCCAGCGTATTATTCATTTTCCAGTTTCCTGCAACAATTTTATTTCTCATTTTTCAAGTTTTAATTTAAAAATCAGGGCCAAATTTACTCAATTCCAATTAAGCAACATAAGCCGAACAGTGAATATTATCATGATTATGATAAAAATCATATTCTAATAATTTGATCATCAGCTTGATAAGCAACCAATTCCAGCTTCAAAATCGTGGCAATTTGCCTGATAAGATGACCTTGCTATTTATTGTAAATTATTTTTCGCGATGAACGGTATCAAGGGAAAATGGTGGAAGGCAAATAGACCAATATACTGCAGGATAATCGTAAGGATTGGAATACTGAACCCGTGCTCCTTTCTTTACAAGTAGGCTCTGTCCGGCCACCAATTCTATTTTTTCTCCATCAATAACAATTTGTTTTTTACCTTTTACCATTAGTGTAAATTCATCAAATTCAGGAACCTGAGCAGGTTCTTTCCATCTTGGGGGCACTTCCATCCTGGCAATACTGCACTTATCATATTTGTTGCTCGCATTACCAAAATGCTCTTCGATCAATTTCATATCGATAGTAGGTACGATAAAAGGATCATCTTCTTTGATAAAGTTTTTCATAGGGTGCCAATTTCAAAAATCACAACAAGTATAAAAATTTAACTACTGAATTTCAATTTAGAAATTAAATCCCAAATCACCACACCGATGGAAACAGATACATTGATTGAATGTTTTGTGCCAAATTGCGGAATCTCAATCACGTAATCAGAGTTTTTGACAACATCTTCTGAAACACCCTTTACTTCATTTCCAAACACCAGGACCAGTTTTTCATCGTCTTTTAGGTTAAAATTTTCAAGGGAAATACTTTGGTCTGCTTGTTCAATACTGGCAATTTTATACCCCTTAGATCTCAGCAATTCGATTGCTTCCATGGAATTTTCATGATATTCCCAGTCAACAGTATCCGTAGCACCCAAAGCTGATTTATGAATTTCCCGATGAGGCGGCTGAGCAGTGATACCACAAAGCACGATTTTTTCGCATAAAAAAGCATCGGCTGTTCGAAAAGCAGAGCCCACATTGTGCATGCTTCGAATGTTGTCGAGTACGATCACCAGGGGATTTTTATCGACTGCTTTTATTCCTTCTACTGAAAGCCGATCCAATTCCTCATTCCGCAATTTTCTCATTTACTTTTATAAAATTTAAGTCTGAATAAATTTTCAAGGCAAAAATAGAATAAATATCTTCGCAACTGTTCTCAACACTAAGTTAACCGGTAGTAATGTCCAAAACCAAGTCAGAAATCAAGGAAACTCCCTTGATGAAACAATACAATACCATAAAGACAAAACATCCGGGAGCATTGCTGCTTTTCAGGGTTGGAGACTTTTACGAGACCTTCGGTGAAGACGCAATAAAAGCCAGCAAAATTCTGGATATAGTTTTGACGAAAAGAGCCAATGGTTCTGCTTCGCATATTGAACTTGCTGGATTTCCACATCATTCACTGGATACTTACTTGCCAAAACTCGTACGGGCAGGGCATCGGGTTGCGATTTGCGATCAGTTGGAAGATCCAAAAATGGTTAAAGGCATCGTGAAGCGCGGAGTCACCGAACTGGTGACACCAGGACTTTCCTACAATGACCATGTATTGGAGAAAAAAGCAAATAATTACCTTGCCTCTCTTCATATCAATGGAGACGATTCGGGTGTGGCTTTTCTCGATGTTTCGACCGGAGAGTTCTATACTTCTGCCGGTTCACTGGAATACATCGATAACCTCCTACAGAATTTCAACCCTTCAGAAGTCATCTATTCCAAAGCCAGGAGAAAAGAATTTGAGGGATTTTTTAAAGACAAATACATCACTTTCACTCCTGACGACTGGGTATATGCGTATGACTATGCCTATGAAAAACTAACCGGTCATTTCAAGACGACCACACTCAAAGGATTTGGAATAGAAAATTTGAGTGCAGGAATCATTGCTGCTGGAGCGGTGTTGTACTACCTGGAAGAAACTGAGCACAAAGAAATAAGCCACATATCGTCCATCTCCCGGATTGAAGAGGAAAAGTTTGTCTGGCTGGACAAATTTACCATTCGAAATCTTGAATTGATATTTCCACAGCAGGAAGGTGGTGTCCCACTGATCGATATTCTGGATAAGACCATCACCCCAATGGGCGGGAGGCTGATGAAAAAATGGCTTATCATGCCGCTAAAAGAGAAAACCCCAATTTCAGACCGACTCCAAATGGTGGAGGCCCTTCATGGAAATGAAGAACAACGCGAAGAGTTGGAAACACATCTAAAACAAATTGCAGATTTAGAACGGTTGATTAGCAAGGTGGCTGTTGCCAGGGTCAATCCGCGGGAAATGGTCTTACTAAAAAGATCATTGATCCAGATTATGCC
>JAHEMV010000113.1 GCA_024643455.1 Cytophagales bacterium | reverse complement strand
CTGTTTCCGTTCCCTTTTTTCGTATACTTTTTTTATCATCTTACGCGAAAACACCACTATCGGAACCATGCCAGGTTATGCAAACAATGCCATGGTAAAATGAGAAAATTGAGTGAGAAGACGGAGGATGAATTCCTTTCGAAAGAACAACAGATTGAGGAATCTATACATTCGGTGGACTATGATGTATGGCAATGCAATGATTGTCATTCGATCGAAATGTGGTATTTCCTCAACCGACATTCCAAATATCAGGTGTGTCCTAAATGCAATGTAATTGCTTATCGTTTTGTGAGCCGCCGAACCATTGATAATGCGACCTATACTTCGTCCGGGAAAGGCGAAGAAACCCATAGTTGTACGTTCTGCGGTTATCAGCACATTGCTGCTTATACCATAGCACAATTGACAAAAAGTTCATCAAGCAGCAGTTCTGATTCATTCAGCAGCAGTTCGTCAGGTTTTGGCAGTTCATCTGGCGGCAGTTGGGGCGGAGGAGATTCCGGCGGCGGCGGAGCTAGCAGCAAGTGGTGAATTTGTAACCAATCAACGAACTCAAATTTCGATTACTCTTGCTATATTCCATATTTTGGTTTCTCCAGGCGCTATTCAACATTTGCAATTAGATTTATTTAGAAAGTTAGGTATTGCTAATAATTTTAAATTGAACTTACAATAAAACGAATGCCTTTGAATATTATCGATTTGTCAGAAGAGAAAATCTGCTATTTTTGACTTAGTTGGGACAACGACAACAATCAAATAAGAAGACTTCTTTTTCGTTCAGATTTAGAATTTTTAAAACTTTAAAAATGTTTAGCTTTGATAAATGGAACTATCAAAAATTCACATATTAATTGTGGAAGATGAGCCAAAAGTCGCGGATTTTTTACAACGGGGTTTAGTAGAAAATGATTATTTAGTCGATGTAGCCTTTGATGGACAAATTGGTAAAAGTATGGCGCTTACCGGCAGCTACCATTTGATCATACTGGATATTAATTTGCCTCATATCAATGGGTTTGAGCTATGCCAGATAATTCGGAAGCAAAATGATAAAATTCCAATATTAATGCTTACTGCTCTTGGAACAGTTGAAGATAAGTTAACAGGATTCGAAAGTGGAGCTGATGATTATCTTCAGAAACCTTTTGAATTCAGAGAACTTTTAGTAAGAATAAAAGCCTTGCTTAAAAGAACATTTAAGAGTGAATCCCCCGAACGCATAATTCGCATTTCTGATCTTGAAATAGATCAAAATAGCAAGATTGTAAAGCGAAGCGGCAAAAAAATTGATCTTACAGCAAAGGAATATACCTTACTTGAATACCTGGCAAAAAATAAAGGCCGGGTGATTTCCAGAATCGACATTGCTGAAAAAATCTGGGATCTGACATTTGATACTGGCACGAATGTGATAGATGTCTACATTAATTTCTTGAGAAAAAAGATCGATAGAGGTTTTGATACCAAATTAATTCATACTCAGATTGGCATGGGATACGTATTACGTGAGGAAGATTAATTCTTTTGATGATGAAAATAAGAATGAAACTTTCTGTACAATTTATATTAATTACCATGCTAATTAATATGACTGCCTATCTCACGATTTATTTTTTATCAACCGATTACCGCAAAGAGGAATTTTATGATCGGCTATATTCCAAGGCCTTAAATACAGCAAAATTGCTGGTTGACGTAAATGAAATCGATCGTGATTTATTAAAAATAATAGATCAGAATACGACCTCATTACAGGATGAAAAAGTGGTTGTTTATAATTACAAAGATGAGGAGATTTATAACAACCAGGATGTAGCAGGGAAAGACTATCCGCAGGAAATTCTGGATAAAATCCGATTAAAAGGTGAAATACGTTTTCAGGACGGAATACGTGAATGTTTCGGACTCCTTTATAAGGGACAATATGACAGATATGTAGTAATAGCAGAAGCGTATGATCTTTACGGGATCAGAAAAATTAATAACCTGAGGTTAGTGTTAATAATTGTTTTCATTAGCAGTATTCTTGTGACCTTAATTGGAGGATGGATTTTTGCGGGTCATGCACTTAAACCGATCAAACGTGTAATTGATGAAGTATCTAAAATTGACGATTCAAATTTACATGCTAGAGTCAACACAGGGAATGGAACAGACGAAATTGGCCAATTAGCTTCAACATTCAATAAAATGTTAAGCAAACTTGAAGAAGCCTTTTATATACAAAAAAGTTTCGTTTCAAATGCATCACACGAATTACGGACACCATTGACAGCTATGACCGGCCAGATAGAGGTTTCATTAATGAACGACCGAACAAATGAAGAATATCAAAAAATTCTCTGGTCAGTACTTGAAGACATTAAAAGTCTTACACAGCTTTCAAATGGTTTGTTACTTTTAGCTCAGACCAACACAGTCACTTTGATTTCAAACTTTAAAACCATTCGCATCGATGAGACCCTGCTTACTGCTCAGGAACAAGTAAAGAAAAAAAGCCGTCTGAATGAGATCCTGGTTGAATTTGAAACTGAACCGGAAGATACACAGGATCTCCAGATAAAAGGAGACGATCAACTTTTGAAATCTGCCTTTATAAATTTGCTGGATAATGCTTGCAAATTTTCCGACATGAAACCAATAAAAGCAATTATTGATTTTCAGAAAACACATATTATCATCAGAATCATTGATAAAGGCATTGGAATCCCTGAAAATGAAATGTCTCATATTTTCGCACCATTTTATCGTGCAACTAATGCCCAATCTTATAGAGGTAATGGCTTAGGCCTGGCCTTGGTTAAAAAAATTTTAGATATGCATCAGGCAACAATTTCTGTTCATTCTTCATCCAGTGGTACTGAGATCCAGGTCAAGTTTCCATTCTCAAGTTAAAATTTAATCAAATTTTAATGTGGCTTTAATATCGCTTTAACTTCGAAAACGATTCTTTGCATAAGAAACAGGTAGTCATATTATTTTTTTTATGAAAGCCTGTTTCGAAATCAATAAATCTAAAACGATGAAAAGTGAAATGAAAATTAGAATTACGGCTGTAGTAGTTACAGTTTTGTTTGTTTTAACTCTAGGGGTACTGGCCTATACGATTAAGATAGATCAGAACACCAGTAAATCACTCCGAAATGAAAAACTGAAAAGTGAAGGTATCCTGTCAGAAAAGCTAACTCTGGAAAAGCAAATTGTTAACTTTAAAAATGACCTGAAAGGGTTACAAGGTAAAAATGCACAATTGGACGCATACCTTAATGATGTCAAAAAAACGTTAACAGAAAAAGAAAGAGCTATCAGTAAACTTGTAAAAGAAAACACGGCAATAGCTGAGCTAAAAAAAGAAAACCAGGAAATTAATGCATTGAGAAACCAATTAATGGAAAAAGTGGGGCAACTTGGTGAGACCAATGTAGCATTGAATTCTGAGCTTGAGAATATGAATAAGCGTTATTCTGACTTGAAAAAAGAAAATTCTCAGATTCTTGCCCAACTAAATGAACGAAATTCAAATAAACTTGTCGATGGAACTGTTGGCAATTTCCGAATTGATCCGGCCAAGAAAAACCCTGAAAAATTTACAATCAAAGCCCGCAGAACCAATGCAGTAATAGTAAGTTTCGACGTTCCGAAAGGCAATCCGAATAATTTGAATTATTCGATGTACCGAATGGTTTTGCAAAGGCCGGAAGGTGGAGATATTAATGGAACACAAAAAACCACACGTATTCCAAATGATTCCAATCTTACTGCAAGCATATCTAAAGAAATTGGTGCCTTGGCAACTGGAGATCGTGTAAATATATCGTTCGCACCAAAAGATAAACTCAAAGAAGGAATATATACCGTGATCATCTATGAAGGGAATGAAAGATTAGGAAGTGCTCAAATCCGGTTAATAAAATAAAATATAGCTAGTAGATTAAATTGCAATAGATTATCTGCAAACTAGATCAGGGGCTTATGGTAAGTGCCAAATGAATAAAAACACTTGGATATCTTAACCATAAGACCCCACCATTTATAATCCATACTAACTAAATTCAAGACTTAAATTTAATCCCAACTGTCAGATTAAGTAGAAACTACTTCAATTTTCAATTATTTCTTTTTTTAGGTTTTTTGCACTTTGCTCCACCCCTTCAAATACCCTTAAATAATTTTCACCTGTAATTTTTTTTAAATCTCTTCCTGTCCAACCTCTTCGGGCTAATTCAATCAAAAGATTGGGAAAGCACGATACATCCTCTAAGCCGTCTATGGTATATGTTATTCCATCATAGTCACCACCAATCCCTATGAAATCAACACCAATCAGTTTCTTTACATAATCAAAATGGTCAGCAACATCACTGACACTAACAATTGGTTGTGGATTTTCTTTTTCCCATTGGACCATAGTTTCTGCAAGTTGTTGTTTATTGCCTGGATAGTCTTCTTTTGTTTTATTGTAAATCGAATCACCCATCATTTCCCACTGCACAAAGGTATTGGAGGTATGCTCAGGTGCCATGTCAATCATAATGAGCCCTTTGTTCTCTTTTAACCTTTTTAAGATACTATCTGGTACATTGCGGTTTACATTACAGACTGCTCTTGAATTGGAGTGACTGAAGATAACCGGGGCATCAGTTATATCAAGAATGTCGCTCATGGCTTTTGAAGAGATGTGAGACATATCTACAATAATTCCTAGCCTATTCATTTCCCTAACCATTTCTCTGCCAATTTGCGAAATTCCATTATGTCGGGGCTTGTCGTCACTACCGTCGGCAAGGTCGCCGGTATAATATGTGAACGTTACACATCTCAATCCCAATTTATAGAACGTGCGCAAAAAGGACGGTTTGTTTTCTAATCGTACAGAACCTTCAAGCATGGGCAGTATTGCAATTTTTCCACTTTTCATTGCCGATCGCATTTCGGCAGCAGTGCTTACAACTTCTATGTCGTTATCGTACCTTTTTTCCAGCCTATAAAGCAGGTCATAGGCATCCAGAAATGTACTTAATGAATCAGCAAACACGTTTAATTGTACGCCGCCAACTCCACCATTTCTCCAACGTGGAATGTCAGTCTGTCCTTTCTGTATTTTGTCTAATGGATAATCCTCAATATCCTGGGGGCATTTAGGCAATTTCTTGTAATCACAACCAAAATACCATGCAAATAAATCATTGTGCCCGTCTATCACAGGCGAAGATTTTAGGACTTTTTTGACAGTGATTTTAGCTTCTGTTTCTGTTCTAACATGCTCTTGAATAGGCGACTTTTGGGCATTAACTCCTGTTATACCAAATATTGCTACAACTACTGCAAATCGTAATCTCATATAATTTGTCATTTGAAAAATAACCAGCAACGGACTTGCAATATAACGTCTAAGACGTTGCATCGCTTTTCCACTTATGCAAATTAAATACTAATTACAGAATATGCTCAGAATGCTTATTCGACAACCTTCACGCACATCATACGGTTTTGATCCCTGATCAGAAGTTTGCCATCCGCCAGGGCAATTGGTGCCCAGTTCTGAGTTGGGCCTCCCACTCTTGAAGCCATAGCATCACTGTCGTCGGTTCCTCCCTCAACAAGCAACTCTGCAGAGGCAAGTGGCTTAAATCCGGTTGGGTCAGGTTCTATCAGGTACAAGGATTTGGAACCATCGGTTGCCAGGATCAGGCCATCAGCCAGAATCATGCTGCCTTTATTAAAGTCCGGATTGCGCTTGGTTTTCCACATGATCTCACCATTCATATTCATGCAAACCAGACCATCCCGCGTATTGTTTGTCCCAAATTCAGCATAGAAAAAACCCTGGTAAAGTAGCGGTGTCTTTGTTTGATCACCAAATTCTTCGGTTTTGAATAGTTCTGTTGTTCCAAAAGTTCCATCTGCCTTTTTTTCTACCTTTATCATGACTGCTCCGAGTTCGTATCCACCAACGACAAGTATCCTGTTTTCTCCAGCATCAACGGCACTTGGCACCGGAATATGACATAACCAATCATCATATTCCCACAACACCAATCCAGATTGCGGATCGAGACCTACGATTTTACCAGGAGTAACGGGGGCACCCCGTCCACCACCAGATGCAGTGACCATTACAACATGATCTGCACCGTCAATTTTCACTATATTAGGGCTTACATATCCTGTAGAACCTAGCGATGGTGTTTTCCATTTTTCATCCCCTGTAACCTTATCATAGGCCACTACACCTGCCCCAGGTGTCTGGGATGCAACAATCAATAAATTTCCATACACCAAAGGGCATTGTGTAATGGCCCAAATTGGAATATCGCCACCCCCATAATCTTTCCAAATGTTCTTTTTCCAAATAGGTTGATGCGTTTTTAGGTCAATGCAATAAAGATCCCCATAAGGGCCACAAGAATACACATGATTATCATCGACAAGTGGTACACTTCGCGAGCCCGGAAACATCACAGAGCCCGGAGCACTGTATTCGAAGTTCCACAGCTCTTTGCCACTGGAAAGATCAAAACATCTCATTTTATCGCCCACCTTATCATCCCTGTCTAGTAAATAGATTTTACCATCTTTGATCACAGGTCCACCATAACCGATGCCAACCTCTGTTGCCCATAACACTTCTGGCCCTTTTTCTGGCCAGGTTCGCAAGAGGCCTTTTTGTTCGGAGATACTATTTCTGTTTGGCCCAAGGTATTGTGGCCAGTCCTGTGCTTGTAGATTTGTAATATAAATCATCAGGACTAATACGGGAATAAGGAAATTTCTCATTTTCATATTTAAAAAGTTTAGGTGGTGAAGGGAAAATCACTTAGTAAAAAAAATTGATTGTTCAATTTCATTTTTGTTAAACGTTAAAAAAATTATTCGTTATAACATGTTTTACTTATAAATATACTCATTGAATTTATAGAAAAATTGATTTTCAATCTTCTTCTCTTTTAAACAATAAAAGTTCCCATTTCTGATCGATCACGATGACTGATTCCTTAATTAAAAAGTACTCCAAGTCACTTTTAATTTATAAAAATTATTGATCCAAACCTCCTCAACCTTAATAACCATAAAGTGATGCATTCATTTTAAGAAAGTTTATTATGAATATCATTTGGAATAGGTTATTGTAACGAAAATCAAATCAATAAACACGAATTTTAAATAATTGAATTAGGGTTGATATACAGAGGTAAATGAATAATTACCAGAACCCGCTTCAAATACAGCATAGCCGTTTTTGTATTCCAAAAACGTCAGGCCTTTCGAGTTTTTAGCAAGTTCGCCTCCTTCAAATACTTGCTTATTTGACAATGCTGGCACGTACAATATTGCCTTGCTATTGGTAGGCACATCCACATCCATAAAAAATTTCACTCCTTCAATTTTCCATTCACTAGTAATGCGTCCAACCATAGAATCATAATGCCCTTTGGCCCAGGTCAGATCACCTGCCGGTTGTGGCTTCACTTCAAACCCGGCAAACCCCGGAGCAGTAGAATTGATACCAAGCAAAGACCTATAAAACCATTCTGAAATAGAGCCAAACATCGGGTGGTTTTGTGATTTAACTGTATCTGGATATACCCAACTTTCATACAATGTGGTCGCTCCGTTCGCTAGCATATTCCCCCACCCAGGAAAATCCCGCTGGTTTGCAACGGTATAAGAAACATCATTTCTATTTACCATACGGAAATAATCAAACATGAACTTGGTTGCAAAAATACCAGTGGAAAGATGGCCTTTGTGTTTGTTGAATATTTCCAAAAGCAGCTGATTTAATGCTGCCTCCTTTTCCAGGTCTGGCACAAGGTCATAATTAAATGCAATTAATTGAGCCGCCTGCGTTCCTGAATCAAAAACACCCGTCTCTGGCTTTAGGAATTTGGTGACAAAGGCCTGCTTAACGTCGTCAGCCAGTTTCCTGTATTTGACCTCATCAGATGCCTTATTGAGCAATGCTGCAAACTCCGCAAGGATAAGCACATGATGATAGTAAAATGCTGTGGCCGAAAGTGCCACAGGTTTGGGATCGATGCTCTCATGGTCGCTGATGCACTTTTCTACAATGTGATCCGGGGTAACTGAATGCATGAAATCTATTTGACGTTTCAATACTTCATAGTTTTTCTCAATTGTACTGATGTCGCCATAATAGTCATGCAGCACTTTCATACCGTAAGGAAAGGCCAGCTGCCATCCAGGCGAACCGGTATCCCCGCCCATGCTTTCAGAATTGATCCCCATATTGGGAGCAACCTCAGGCATACCTCCATTGGGCCGCACATCATTCACAAAGTCCTGCACCACCTTTTTGTAGAAACTGCTCATATCAAAATTATAGCTAAACGCATCGGCAGTGGTCACGATATCGGCTCCATAACCGAGCTTTTCACGAGCCGGACAGTCACTTTGCACACTGAAAACATTGCTTAAAAAGGTCCACTTGGTCATTTCCTGAATTTTGTTAAACATCTCATTGGAGCACTCAAAAGACCCCGACTCCTGAAGGTCAGTATTCATCCGAAGCCCTTCCAACGCATTCAAATCCGGCTTCCCGGGATATCCTGTTACTTCCACATACCGAAAGCTTGAAAATGTAAACTCAGGCGTATATACTTCTTCCCCTTCCCCTTTTAAAATGTATGTGTTAACCATCATGGGATCTTCAGGACTCCCCGGGCCTCCATTCGGGTTCCACATTGCTTTTAGTTGCCCGGCAATTACAGTCAGGTAATTGAGTGA
The DNA here is from genome assembly GCA_024643455.1 of Cytophagales bacterium. GTDB lineage: Bacteria > Bacteroidota > Bacteroidia > Cytophagales > Cyclobacteriaceae > JAAUQL01. The sequence continues at coordinate 3,172 of JAHEMV010000113.1, read as the reverse complement.
TCCATCAGCATGTTTATCTTCACCACTTCGTAGTGTAACAATAGTCCCAGCGGGACCACTCACTTTTAGCCTGGCAACTCCACCGAAATTTTGACCGAAATCAAAAAGATAAGTACCCGGTTTGGGCTCCGTCATTTTTAAAGGTTTTAGTCTCTTTGTCACCCTGACACCAGGAATATAATTTGCAACTAACCGCCCCTCCGGACCCTTGTCTAATTTTGCTTTCTGCCATGATGAATCATCAAAACCTGGATTAGCCCACCCTTTTTGCTCCAGTCTGGCATCATACATTTCTCCCAAATAAACACTGTTTTTTAAGATAGGTCCTTCGCCTGATTTCCAGGTCTCATCTGTGGCGATGATTTCAATGCTGCCGTCTGCATAAACAATTCTCAGCTGCGCCTTAAGGCATGGCTTACCAACAGTTAAAACATTTCGTAAATTAAACGCCTGGAAAAGTTTTATAGGCACAATGTTGTACCACCCGTTACCGAGCATGACTCCGATGGCATTTTCTCCTTTGCTCATCATTTCGGTAACATCGTAAGTACTGTAAAGAATCTGTTTTGCATATTGGGTCCATGGCATATCCAGCTTGTGGTCACTTACCCGTTCACCGTTGATATAGGCTACAGAATAACCCAATCCGGCAGTGTATAGCCGGGCAGATTTGATTTCCTTCTTTAGCTTGAATTCTTTGCGTAATAAGGGATTGGGAGTTTCCTTATAATAGTCTTCATCTTTTTCAGGTAAAGGCCTCTGATCAGTAATCCATTTCGCTTGCCAGTCGGTTTGTTTCATTATACTTGTTTCAAACCAGGCAACCTCGCTCCAATCAGAAACTTCTCCATGCTGATCCCAAACGCGGACTTTCCAATAGTATCGGGTGAATGATTTCAGCGTTTTCCCCTGATATCGAATTCCAAATGACTTACTACTCTCCGTCTTTTCTGAATGCCAAAGCACTCCTCTATCAGCATCCAGATTTTCACGATTATCACTTATGATTAATTCATAAGCCATTTGAGAAATGCCTCTTTCCTTAGAGGTTAATATCCAGCTAAACTCAGGAATTGGATTATCCATTCCCAATGGATTTGACCGATGGTCAGTTTTTAATTTACCGGCATCAATAGCTTGACATGGCAAAATAGAAACACAAAGTTGACCTATTATAAAAAGTATGATTAACGCGCGCATGTTGTACTGGTTTAATATATAAATTTTTTCAAGCCTAGTATTCCAAAAGGTAATAGATGGTTTTATGTCTTGATCCATCGATGATAAAATTGCCATTTTTGGATTTAATGGTATTCAATGTCCTTTTACCCATATGATCCAAAACGGTCAATTTCGCATGTGTGCGGTGGTTTATTTTAAGCGATAGCTGCACTGGCTCCAAAATAATTGGTGTTTCACCTCTGTCTTCCAAGCTGGTGTGGCTCGAATCATAGACCATGCCTGTATTCTTTGCTCTGGCCATTGTTGTAATCAGTATTTTATTTGATTTATTAGTGTCCGCATTTTTCTGGAGACTGCTGATAAGAATTACAGCAAATTCATTGCTGGTCTTCAGAGCGAATTCTCCCAATTGAAACTCTTTATCTTTGGCAAAACCTACTATCGCTTTTGTGCCACTGGTATTGATGAGGAAATAACCCTTCCCTTCTTCACTCCAGTTCAACTGGCTGGTTGTTGAAGTCATAATGCTATCTTTCCAAAGGGTCTTAAGCTCGTCTGAAATAGCTACCCCATTGTTATCGCCAAAGCTGATGAGCACTTTACCAGCAGCAATTGATTGCATGGGGAAATCACTTTCCATCACCTTCCTATCGTGGTCTTGCACTATTTTTTCATTCACAGGGGTTTCCCCGTCGAGCAATGATTCAAAATGAACGTTTCTGGTGACAACGGCGCCTCCTTCTTTAACATCACCTCTATAAATCATCCGGGCAAGAGCTGGATATAAAGCCAATTGCGTTGGTGAAGTAGCGTTGTAAATTCCTCCCCATGGTGTTTGAATTGTTGATGTATAATGAGGAATATCAGTAGCAAATACATAAGAGGCATCCCAACCCTGAAGTCCCATGCCATAAGTAGCAATAATGGGTGCGCTCTCTGCTGTCCATTCGTTCGGAATCAGACTCATCCATTCCGAAAAAACAAAAGGGCGGTCATCTACCTGCTGTAGGCCTGTTCCTAACAATCCTGACCCAATTTTTGACAGCATTGAAGTATTGTCAAATGAGCCCGGCGCCAGGTTATGCCCCTGCCCTCCCCCAAAATAGTTGTGGCGGTCAATGATACCCACTTCACGATCTGCATGAAGATTGAGCAAATGCCCAAGTCCTGTTCCTGCCTGCCAGCAACTTGCCACAATGACCCCTCTATAACCTGTTTCACGAACGGCCTTCTCAAATTTCTTGTAAAATTTCAATTGTTCTTCGTACAGGAAAGTTGCCTTATCCACGATATTTTGTTTCACCTTCCGACCCTCATTTACAGCTTGCTCATATTCCAAGCTGAATAATTCATGATTGGGCTGGGGATATATATTTTCATCACCCAAAGATTCCCCTGGATTCAATCCTTCAAGATCCCATGCATTTTCAAGTGCTTCTTGCGTGGTGTATTTTGCTTTAAGCCACTTACTGAATTTTGCGCAAAGCATTTGTCTATAGGTTGGTGTTTGCTTTAACGTTACTTCAATAGCACTCCAAAAAATATTGTCTTCATTCTGAAACTCAACAAAACTGAGTGCAGGATCATCAGCATACCTCAAACCTGTATTGGGATTGACATGATTGAGCATATTTATAGTCAGTTCAATATTTAACTCCTGCAAATCTTCAGCGAAATTTACAAGCGAGGCTGTTGATCCATTCAAATGAGACCATGGAAATTTTGTTTCAACAAGTTCATGATACGCTACCAATCTGCTGCTGTCTCCTGGTAAAATACGATGACCATAGATATGTGACCATCCGTAGTAAATTCCCTTTTGGCGGAGTTCATTACAAAGAAAATCATGATTCTTCCAGTTCTCATCAGTAATGACCGTCGAGTGAATCCCATCTGTAGCATCCCAGGTGAATTTGTGAAAACGAACGCCATTGAATCCAAAGTGAGCGAGGAAATCAGCCCATTTAGTTGCATCTTCCGGTTTCATAAG
>JAHEMV010000585.1 GCA_024643455.1 Cytophagales bacterium | reverse complement strand
CTAATTTAATTGTACAATTTTTCCATATTTAATAACTGCTTTGATGGAAAGAGTATTTCTAATGTTTTCCAATGGGTTTTCTTTTAGTAAAACCAAATCTGCATAATACTCTTCATGGACTTTTCCATTTTTCTTTAAGCCAAAATAGGAACATGGGTTTATTGTAGCAGTTTGAATAGCTTCTAGAGGTGAAAGTCCTGCCTCTTCTACCATTAGAAAAAGTTCTTCGTGTAATGAGTATCCCGGTATTCCACCTTGACATACAGCATCAGAACCGGCCAATATGCCAATTTTTTCTTCACTAAATCTTTTCACTAATTTAGTAAGAGCCATCCACCATAACATATCACCTATTTTATCCTTATTGGCCTTCATCGCGTCAATATGTGAATATAAACCATCTGTAACCGAATTGGGAAGCTTATGACGAAAAGGGTGATTTATCCAATTTTTATCATTATACCTTTGGCGAGCATATTGCACAGCCATAGTCGGCGTAAACCAAGCTTCATTCCTTTTGAATGACTCAATCACGTTTTCAGCATCATTGATCCAAGGTTTGACAAATTCACGATCTTCAATGGTGTAGTGATCGGCAATCATGAAGTTCTCTAATTCTTTTGAATCTTTAGTGAAGCTGTATAATATAGGTTCTCGAATATGCTCTATGCTCTTTTGTCCTAAATCCAGAATATCAGAAAGTAAAAATGGTTTAGATACATGACCAACGAAATCCAAATCATGTAGCTTGGCTAACCGGGCAATTTCTTGGTAGGATTCCCATGGGATTTTTTCATAAACTTTTATAAAATCAACCTGATCTCTAATGTTTTGCTGAAACGCATACTCAACTTCTTCTTTTGTTGATACTGAAAATGAAGTAGGCCAACCTGTACCTGACAATTGAGTCCCAGAAATATACAACTGGGGGCCGTTCATTTTCCCCTCTGCAATGGCAACTTTCCAACGGTTCAAAAACTCTGGGCACACTGATTCGCATCCATCAGTCGGCACATTGACACATCCCCCCATGTCTCTTACCCCAGTTATTCCATAATCAAGAAACATTGATAAATAGGTCGAATCTTGAATATGAACATGCATGTCCCAAAGACCAGGAATGAGGTAATAGCCAGTACCATCAATATTCTTATTTGCATATGTGGGAATTGAATTTGCCTCAGAAACCAAGGCAATTACTGAGTCTCTAATTAATATATCACACTTTGATATGTCCCCAGTTTCTAAATCAATAATATTGGTATTAGAAATAATAAGAACTTCTTCTGTTTCAAATTGACAACTGATAAAAACTAAACTAAGAAAAAGTACGAATATATTCTTCATGGTTTTTGTTTAATGACCACCAACAATTGGTTATCTGAAATTATACCGATAACACTAATATAGAAGTTGTATGATAAAACTCATACCTTTTTTCCCCGCTTACCTTTTTTTGTTGGTATTTGAAGTTTCTTTGGTTAATTCATGGAGTTTTAGTAAAATCAACTTCAATTTTTTATCAACCAATCCATGAAGAAACAGCTATTACCCTTCTTTTTGGCTTTTTTTTGCCTGACTACATTGCTTTTCGGCCAGAAGATCACCATTGACCGGAACAACCCGGAACGAAAAGAATGGTTTAGTGACCTTGGATTTGGTATGCTGATTACCTGGTCTATCGACGTTCAACTCGGGGCGATGATCAGCGATAATCTCGCCGTTTCATCGAAAGCTTATCAGGATTTTTATTTCACCGAACTCCCAAAAACGTTCAATCCTAAACACTTCGCCCCAGATGAATGGGCCTCGCTGGCCAGCCTTGCCGGAGCAAAATATGTAGTGATTACGGCAAAGCATCATAATGGTTTTTGTATGTGGGATACACAGACTTCAGATTTCAACATCATAAATTCGGGATACGGAAAGGACATGTTGAAAGCGATTATCGATGCATTTAGAAAAAAGGGTATAGCAATTGGCATTTCTTTTTCGCCGGACGATTATTTTGTGATGTACCGACAAGGGTATCCGCCAAGCCGGGAATCCGACGAGTCGGAATCAACACGGAATTCTGCACTTTGGGAAATCAACAAAAAACAATTGCGTGAGTTGCTCACCAATTATGGGAAAATAGACATTTTATCCATTGAAGAAAACAGCGATTGGGCCAATCCACTCGTTGCCAACTATGCCTGGGATCTGGATCCAAATCTGATCATAACGCATTCCGGAATGGAAACTACAGCACAATCGTTACCGGAAAAAATACTTGAATCGCCATGGGAAGCCAGGTATACGATGGGATACGATTGGCAATATGGATCAGAAGATAAATACAAGGAAACCGGAACAATCTTAAATTTGTTGATAGAAACCAGAGCTAAAGGGGGAAATTTCCTCTTAAACATTGGTCCGGATGCCAGTGGAGAAATCCCTGAAGAACAGGAAAGCAGACTACGTGAAATTGGTTTATGGAATATGGCTAATAATGAGGCCATCTCAACAGTCAAGCCATGGAAGACATGCAATGAACAGGATATTTGGTTTACAACTTCCAAAGATGAAAAGGTGATTTATGCATTTGTGAAAGCTCCATACTGGAAATGGATGGAAGAAAAGGCTTTTTTCATTCGATCAATTAAAGGCAGTACAAATACACAAGTCAGCGTTCTCAGTCAAAATGACCTAATGATGGAATACCAGGTTCATCGATCTCCAAAACCTGTTTTTTCCTTAAATGAAGATGGGATTTTTGTAAATGTGATCAAAGCTCAACGAATGAATAAAAGCCTGGACTATCCATTGGTAATTAAATTTGAAGGGATTGCGTATCGTGAAGAAATCAGAAAATAATTAAATTAGTAGTCGCATCAAAAAAGCGCAAAATAAATCATCATGAAAGAGATAAAAACAATTGTTGAAAATTTAAAAATAGCATCTTCACAAGGTATTAAAACTGCACTTGCCTCTGTGGTAAATGTATATGGTTCATCCTATCGGAGAACAGGTGCCAGAATGCTGATTCGCGAAGATGGTTTTTGGTTTGGCTCCGTAAGTGGAGGATGTCTCGAAGGTGATGTGATCACCAAAGCAAAAGAAGTCATGAAATCCGGTTTAACAACTTTGTATACCTACGATACCCGGCAAAATGCCAAGAATGCATTTGGCATGGGTTATGGATGC
>JAHEMV010000584.1 GCA_024643455.1 Cytophagales bacterium | reverse complement strand
CCGCTTTATTTTGCTTCACGGTTGTCCGAAAAGTATCAAGCAAAAATATATCTGAAACGAGAAGATTTATGTCACACAGGTGCCCACAAAGTAAATAATACAGTTGGGCAGATTTTGTTGGCAAAACGGCTAGGTAAGCAAAAAATTATTGCCGAGACTGGTGCAGGACAACACGGCGTGGCCACGGCAACCGTATGTGCTTTGATGGGAATGGAATGCATTGTGTATATGGGTGAAGTCGATATGGCAAGGCAGAAGCCAAATGTGGAACGGATGCGTATTTTGGGAACAGAAGTTCGCCCAGCCAAAAGTGGAAGCAAGACATTGAAAGATGCTACGAATGAGGCCATGCGCCACTGGATCAATAATCCTGTCGACACCCATTACATCATTGGTTCTGTTGTCGGACCACATCCCTATCCTGATATGGTAGCCCGGTTTCAATCTGTGATCAGCGAGGAAATAAAGTGGCAGCTGAACGAAGCAGAAGGAAAGGAAAATCCGGATGTTGTCATGGCTTGTGTAGGAGGAGGGAGCAATGCTGCTGGAGCTTTTTATCATTTTTTCGAAAATGATGAAGTAAAGCTAGTTGCCGTGGAAGCAGCCGGATTAGGGAATGAAACTGGTGAATCTGCCGCGACAACTGTACTTGGCAGGACAGGTGTTCTTCATGGATCTAAAACACTTTTGATGCAAACAAAGGATGGTCAGGTAGTTGAACCTTATTCTATTTCTGCAGGATTGGATTATCCCGGAATCGGCCCAGTCCATGCTTTTTTATTTGAATCGGGGAGAGCTAAATTTTATAGCGCAACGGATGAAGAAGCGATGAAAGCAGGGATATTACTCAGCAGGTTAGAAGGAATCATTCCAGCGATTGAATCTGCACATGCCCTGGCAGCGCTTGAAAAAATAAACTTCGCAAAGGATGATATAGTTGTCCTTAATTTATCTGGAAGAGGAGATAAAGATTTAGAAACGTATATAAAATGGGGAGGGTATTGATTTTCAAAGCCAATAAACCAACGTCATTGCGCACTTCGCTTTCCGCGATTTGCGGCAATCTCTTTCTGTCGTTAAAATCATTGCAAATAAAAAGAGATTGTTTCGTGCCTTGTCTACCGGACAGGCAGGCTCGCAAGGACGGCTTTCTAAATGCTTTTTCGACTTCAAGTATTAAAAATTAGAATTATTAAACCATGTCAATCACATTGATAAAAAATAGAATAGAAAACCTTTTCCGACAAAAGAAGGAAAGAATACTGTCGGTATATTTTACTGCCGGATTTCCAGCCATTCATGATACTGCAAGAATTATTAACTATTTGGATCAATCCGGCGCTGACATTATTGAAGTTGGTATCCCTTTTTCTGATCCGGTAGCCGATGGACCGACCATTCAGGAAAGTAATAAGGTAGCGCTCATCAATGGAATTTCACTGCAAATGATCTTTGATCAGCTGAAGGATATTCGGAAGGAAGTGAAAATTCCGATTATCCTGATGGGATACATCAACCCTGTTTTGCAGTATGGAATCGAGGCTTTTTGTAAGAAATGTTCAGAAGTGGGCGTGGATGGCCTGATACTGCCGGATCTTCCGATGCAGGAATACATAAAGGACTATAAGCTAATTTTCGAAGAATATGGATTGTTAAACATTTTTTTAATAACTCCACAAACTTCAGAAGTGCGTATTAGGGAGATCGATGGTAATTCGAAGGGATTTATTTATATGGTATCTTCCGCCAGCACAACAGGGGCAAAAACAGGTATCTCCAGCGATCAGGTAGCTTATTTCGAACGCATTAAATCCATGAAATTAAAAAATCCAAACCTAATTGGCTTTGGGATTTCAAACAAAGAAACCTTTGATCAGGCATGTGTACATGCTTCAGGAGCGATCATCGGATCAGCGTTTATCGACCTGTTAAGCAATACAAACAACATGAAGAAAGATATTACAGGATTTATAAAATCAGTTAAAGGAATCGCATGATTATACAACTTAAAAATAATATCGAACCGGCTCAAAAAGAAGCCATCATCAAAAAAGTCAATAGTTTTAAATACGAAGCCAATGAGGTCAAAACGCAAAAAGGCACGTATCTTATTGGTATCGGAAGTAAAGAGTTTGATATTCGCCAGATAGGCAATTTGGCTGGGATAGCCGACATTCACATTGTTTCGGATAGTTATAAACTGGTTTCACGCAAATGGAAAGTGAAACAATCTGTTGTCGATCTTGGTGATGGGATTACAATTGGTGAAGGATCTTTGGCCATCATGGCCGGACCATGCTCTATTGAAGGTGAAGAGCAAATTGTAGAGACCATAGCGCATCTCAAGGCCAACGGAATCAAAATTATGCGCGGTGGCGTATTTAAACCTCGCAGTTCACCCTATGCATTTAGAGGAATGGGAATCGAAGGACTGCAATTGTGGTATAAACATGCCAAAGAAGCAGGGATGAAAATCGTAACTGAAGTAATGCAGGTATCCCAAATCGAACCCATGCTGGATTATGTCGACGTTTTTCAGGTTGGCGCACGAAATACACAAAACTTCAACTTGCTTGATGCACTTGGACAGGTTGACAAAGCGGTGATGATTAAGCGCGGTATTTCTGGAACAATTGATGAGTTGCTGTATTCGGCTGAATATGTTTTTTCAGGAGGAAATGAAAAATTGATTTTATGCGAGCGTGGTATCAGAACCTATGAAACAGCCAGTCGAAATACGTTGGATTTGAATGCCATTCCTATTTTAAAAGAAAAGACACATTTACCGGTGGTTTCTGATCCATCTCATGGTATCGGTATAAGAAGACATGTAGAGCCCTTGGCATTGGCTTCGGTTATGGCTGGTGCGGATGGTGTCATTTACGAAACGCATAGCAATCCGTACAAAGCGTTTTCCGATGGGCAACAAACGCTGGATTTTAGAGAGTCCGAGCAATTGATAAGAAAGTTGAGGGCGACGTATGATTTGCTGTGCTCGTTTTAATATTGGAATGAGAGTGAAAGCTTTTGTATATCATTATAATTGGCAAATAGCGTAAGAATAAAGCATGAATGTTGTAATCATAAAATACAATGCTGGAAATGTGGTTTCCGTCACCAATACACTAAATAGATTGGGTGTTGAGCCAGTTTTAAGCGATGATCAGGAGACTATTAGAAAAGCCGA